>JAUVSF010000090.1 GCA_030597245.1 Acidobacteriota bacterium | reverse complement strand
GCCGAACGTGATGTCGCGCTCTCTTACGCCCTGCGCGGCGACAACTACGACTGGGAGGACATCCGACGACTAGTTCGCACCTCTGAGTCAATCGTGCCCGAGCAGATCATCCGGTCCGTGGAAACACGGTTCGCAGTGCTGCACCGGCTCACCGAGATCGAGCATCAGGTCATAGCAGACGCCAAGAGTGGATGGAACGAGCGAAGAAAGGGAAGAAAGGGAAAAGGGAAGAAAGGGACAGGTTGGTTTTTCAGTGGGGCGGTTCTCAAGTCTGTGGCTCCCGTTCTGAGAACGAGACTGTCCCTTTCTTCACCGTCAATAAGGCTCTTGGCCACCTTGTACAACTCGGAATAGTGCGGGAACTCACCGCCCAAAAACGAAACCGATTGTTCAGTTATGCTGGATATATCGAAATCTTAAATCAGGGTACGGAACTGCCGGGACACTAGTGATAGATTAATTGTCTTCATGGTTCTGATTTACTTGTCAGGTATGCTCCAAAATTGATCAGGTGGAATCAGGTAGCCTTCGCCATCGCGATTGCACCAGTCAACCCATCAATGATCATCTGGGTACCGATAACTGCCAGAATCAGTCCCATGATCTGGGTGACAACTTTGATGCCATTGTCACCGATGTACTTCACGAATCGATCACCCGTGATGAAGAAAATGTAAGTAATCAGGCAAAGTGCGAGCAGGGCACCTGTAGTGATAATGAACGCCTGCATACCTCCCGTCGAAGCAAAATTCATGGCGGTAGCTATGGTGCCCGGGCCGGCGAGTATCGGGATGGCAAGTGGAGTGACCGCAACACTCAGCTGTGACTCAAGGCCGCTTCCATCACCAGTTGTTTGTGCCTGATGGGCCGTGGATTTCTTGCCATGTAACATCTGGAAGCCGATCAGGAACACCAATATCCCACCGGTGATGCGGAAGGCAGGCAGAGTGATCCCAAACAGATCGAAAATCAGTTTTCCTCCGACAATAAACAAAAAAATAATCCCGAAGGTGAGGATGAGAGCCTTTCGCGCAACCTGGCGTTGTACATCCTCGCTGTCATCTGCTGTCAGGCTGAGAAAAACAGGTAAGTTGGCGATCGGGTTCATGATGGCAAAAAAGCCCATGAATACCGACAGGGTATGGCCGATCATGCTTTCCATTTAATAAACCTCCATCCCCTAATTACTGCGAGTTACTCTAACTCGCAGGTACTCCGAAAACAGTAATAAAGCCAAGTACACATGCAGGGAGTGTAATCAATATTCGCTGCAATCACGAGTGGCAGAACGAATATTACTGATGCAGGAATGGACTCACGACGAACCGTTTTTGCACAGGTGATGGATTTCGTCCCCCGGTATCCATTCCAACTCTGTGTTCAGCGCTACCGGGGAGAAGACAAAGTAAAAGACTTCTCCTCGCGGCTCGATGCCAACACCTTCGCCGCTGGGATGAATCAGGTACCTGGCTCGATGCGAATGATCCGAACGGCGTGGTCCTGGGGCGTCGATTGGCCAAGACACTTGCGATTGAGGCGGGAGATGAACTGGCGGCACTGGGACGGGAGACTACTTAGTCGGCTCGAGAATCTGTACAGCTCCACCGGCCACCTTGATTTTCGCCACCTGTTTGCCTTCAGCAGCGAATGTGACTTCTATGCCACCTCCCACTTCTACCCTGACTCCTTTATATCCATCCTCATCCAGAAGTGTGACGGGGGCCGCAGAATTGCTGTCCGTTACTTGGATCACGTGCAGAAAGTAGTCACGAAGGTTACCTTTCCGGGCAGCTACCTCGAGCCGCCAGGCCACGTGTGGTGGAAGATGACTGCGCCGACTCACGTGGTTGTATTGAGCCGTAGGCTCGTCAGGATGGCCCCAGAGTTGGTACCCTTCCCCACCGCGCTTCACGAGCGTAGCCTCGGTGGGAAGCAGGGTTGTCAAGAAAGCCCTTGCCCTTCCCGAACTCAAAGTCCCTTCTTCCCCGGCAGGATCACTTGTCCAGGTGGCGGAGACGTCTCCGGCATAAGCGTAAACGTGGTCAGGAACTATTACCCTTTCTATCCCACGGACATCAGGTTCATTGGGAATGTGCAGGAACCAGTGTTTTGGAAAATCGGACTGGGTAGCTTCGACCCGGTCGAAGATGACAAAGAACTCCGAGGGTTCTCTCAGGTAGACAAACTGGCGAGTAACTTCGCGCGCTTTTTCTTTCCGATAGCCGGAAGTGAGGTCAGCGGCCGCGTAAGTATACGCATCGGTGTGATGGAAGGCCACAATTTCAGCCCTGTCATCACGGGTATGAGCGCTATATACAAAGCGGATCATACCCCCATCATTTTCATTCTTGGCCCCTTCGGGATCCCGAGGTGTCGTACGCCGGAACTTTTCGTTGGGGTCATAGATGGTTAGGATGTTAAAGGCCAGCGATCCCCCAGCATAGTAGTCCCAATCGTTATGTCCTGAACCGCCTGCTCGCAGAGCAAGCCACCCTTTACGAGCGATCAGAAACTGTCCCTCGTCATCCCGTGAATGACCAGCGAATTTGGGGCCTGCTCCGAAAAATGCCCAGGTAGCATCAGGATCATCCCAGGCTCCCCGCATATATACGTGACCAGACTGTCCAAAATGATGGGCTAGCGGATAGTCCTGCGCCAAAGGAGGCGATGGAGGAACCGAAGGATCATAGGATAGAAAACGATTCCAAGGAACTTCGTTCCATTCATTGTCCGCACTCATCTGGCTAATCCAGTTGGCAACCGGATCACGGTAGCGGGCCCCGAGAATCGGAGCCACTTGTGCAAACTTGCTCAAATTGGCAGCACGATTGTCGTCAATCCATGCAGTATGTCTGGCGAAAGGTACCGTTAGGTAGACAGCCCACCGAGTCATTTCTGGTAGATAGCTATCTGGGGCGAAGCGCTGTAAGAGATCTTCACCTGTCGCGGTACGCCAAGCCTCAAACGCCCATGGAATCACAATGACCGGGCCATACCCACCATGCCCCATACTTTCACTCCAAACCCCACCCATCTCGTCGAAAGAGGGAATGCATTCGTCCGGAACCCTTCTGGCCCAGCTGTTGAGAAAACGTTGGGAGGCTTCCTCGTGAATCGTATTCCCTCCAGCCAGAGCCAACGCGACAAACAGCTTGGGTGCGATACCGTCTCGAGTGTTGGGCGTATTGAGATGAGCCGGTCCCCAGGTTTGATTGTAGCGCCAGTGCCCGTTCTTGAGGGTAATCTCAGGTGTATCGGTATACCAATAGAGCCACTTACCCAACTGCTCACCGTATTTCCGACGGTCTGCGGGACTCAGAGCATCGAAGATCCAGTCGAACACCATGGCATGGTAGCCGAAATAGCCGTCCCCATCCGGCCCGAGTACCTGGCCGTCACCCCAGTAAGCTTTTACTGCTTCGGCGTAGGGGGCGGCCTCGCCTCCTCGTTCCTGCTCCAGCAGATAGCAAATACCCAGGCATACTAGCTCTATTGACGGTCGGTGCCGACCAGACGGCTTGACCACACCGCTGACAATCGCGCGATCAGCCACCGCTTTGATCTTCGCATACTCACTTCTAAGCTCATTCTGAGATCTGGCGGCTAACGTCGAAAGAGAGTCTCTGTTGACAAATATCCTGGGGTGCTCTTTCAGCCTGTATCCAATTTGGGATTCCGCTTGTACAAGAGGAAGGGAGAGGAAGAGAACCCAGACGTTGAAGAAGAGAAGAATCCTCATCGTCTTAGAGTACCTGAACTGTGCGCCTTTATGAAACAGTCATAAGAAAGCGCAGTTAACGGATTTATCTGGAAACCAGATAATCGATATCTCTTCATTTCGTCACATCACACAGAAATACTCTTCAATTTGACCACACGATACTATTGGTATATCATAGCTATATCTATCCACATAGTTGGAGGTTATTATGCGTACCATACAAATGACCCTTGATGATGATCTCGTAAAGAAGGTCGATGTCATAGCCAATGAGCTTCATACAACTCGCTCCGCATTTACGCGAGATGCATTGCGGGAGGCGGTCCAGCAATACAACATTCGCCGTCTTGAGTTGAAGCACCGCGAAGGCTATGCGCTTCACCCCGTCAACAAAGAGGAGTTTAGTGTCTGGGAAAAAGAGCAGAATTGGGGGGATGAATGAAAAGGGGTGAGATTAGATGGTACACATTCAAAGCTCCTGACAAGAAACGTCCGGTATTAATTCTAACCCGGGATTCTATACTGGCATACCTTGGAGAAGTCACTGTGGCCCCCATCACGACAACGGTTCGGGATATACCTAGCGAAGTATTCCTTTCCAAACAAGACGGGATGATAAAGGACTGCGCCATAAACTTCGATCATATTCAGACGGTATCAAAAGGAAAGATTGGATCACTAATAACAACACTGTCTACAGATAAATTAGAACAGGTGAGTGAGGCGATACAATTTGCTCTGAATTTATAAAGAGATATCACTGGCATGAAGATGGACGGGCTATATCCTGCAATTCTGAGAAATCCTGGTGGATTCACACTAAGCTACCTTCTAATTCTCCCAGTGTTCTACTCGCCCGCCACTTATGCCCGGCGCTAAGCGGCACGCGAATCGTCTCACAAGATTCGGTTGGGTCAACCTGCGACTCAAACCTGTCGCGCGTTAGTGCCATTCCCCATTCGATGCCATTCGAGACTGTCCCTTTCCTCCTTTCTACACCGCAGACGATACAATGGCCCCTGTGAAACTATGTTGGGCACCGGTTCGCTGTCACCCTTGTTCCGCCGGGAATATTGATCGGCTTGTTGTTTCTGATAACACCTTGACGATTGAAGGTTGGCTGTTGCTGCCTGGGGTCAGAGTGGATTCCGTCACAGTTTTCGTTAACGGGCAGGAATGCGGAGTCGGTGAGCTAGTGATTCGGAAGGATGTGGGCAAAGTCCACCCCTGGGATGAGTTCGCTGAGCAAAGTGGGTTCAGAGTCTGTCTGCAAAGCTACCCAGATCCTGTTGACGGCCTCTCCTTAATACAACTCGTTGGGGTGGTGAGCGGCAGTCCTGCGTGCTGTTATAGCACTTTCTCGCAGCTGGATTCGACTGTTGGCGCCCTTCCTACCACCAGGTTGGCGAAGATGATCGGATCTCCAGATCGGGATGCATACATAGCTCAGGGACTCAAGGTGTCTTGCGACTTGCTTACCGTAATGGGACAAATCGTCGACTCTCAGAATGTGCGCCGGATTCTTGACTGGGGGTGTGGATGTGGACGAGTGACAGCACATCTCCTCAAAGTAATCAGATCCGCGGAGGTATACGGGTGCGATATCGTAGAGGAACTTATTGACTGGTGCACCAAGTCGCTGCCAAATGGGAGTTTCTGCAGGATTAATCCTTCCCCGCCCACACCCTACGAAGATTCTTTCTTCAACATCGTCATAGGAACTTCTGTCTTTACTCACCTTGATCGAAAACGCCAGCACGAATGGCTGGATGAGATCCACCGGATACTCGCCCCTGGAGGCATAGTCCTGGCCTCGACGTTGGGGGAGTACGCTTTTTTGCGCGACTACTTTTCAAAAGGAAAGCTACGCAACCTGTTTCCAAAGCTGCAGGCTCGTAAGAACCTCTTCAAGCTGCGCAAGAAAGGAATCTTGGATGGCAGGCCGAATCCGACACTGGACCATGTGACAGCTACCGATTATTACAGGGATGTTTTTCAGACAACTTCATACACGGCTGAAGCCTGGGGTAAACACTTCGAGATTCTGGACCACCTGCAAATAGGGTTGGGTGGCTACCAAGATCTGGTCATAATGACAAAGGGGGCAGCGAAGAGACTTCCGCCGGAGTGATCCGGGTGAAACGGGAGTACCGTTTGATTCGGGAGGAGAAAGCCGCCTTACACCTCTCCTTGTCGAATCCCGTGCGAAGGCTGAGTTCGAAGCTGGTTGCCTTCCGAGACTGTCCCCTTCTCCTTCTACTGGGCTACCCGGCAGCGGAGACGGTTCCAAAGGTCCATGATAGCCTGTTATTCTCGATCCAGAGAATGGAAACGCGACTCGGAAATTACATTGAAGATGCTTAAGATCGATGACTTTTACGCGTAGAGGAACACATACATTATGAGAGCCAAGCTATTTTGCAGTGCAATCATTATGCTGAATAGCGCTCTTGCATGGAGCGCCCCCGATCTCATCATCGATACGGACTATCCCGGTGGCAATGTCATTGTAGAGAGCATTGAAGGCGACACCGTATTGCTTCGCACCGATCTGCGGGATACGGAGGGGTGGTGGTTCTATTGGAATTTTAAGGTTTCCGGCGCGGCGGGACGCACGGTGACCTTTCGTTTCACCGAACGCAATCCGATTGGCGTTCGCGGCCCCGCGGTCAGTATTGATAACGGGGCAACCTGGACCTGGTTCGGCACGGAACAGGTGGAGGACGCCTCCTTCAAATACACCTTCCCCGTAGATCGCGATGAAGCACAGTTCGCCCTCAGTATGCCCTACCTGCAATCCGACCTGGACGTCTTCCTTGCGGAATATGCGACCTCCACTGCGCTCGTGAAGGAAACACTTTGCACCAGCGCGAAGGGGAGAGGAGTCGAGTTGCTGCGCGCGGGATGCCTGGACGGCGCACCGAAACACCGCATCCTGCTCACCGCGCGACATCACGCCTGTGAATCGATGGCGAGTTATGTGCTGGAAGGTGTTCTATCCGCGATAATAGCGGAAGAGGAAGACGGGAAATGGTTTCGAGAGAACGTGGAAGTCATCGCAATTCCCTTCATGGATAAAGACGGTGTGGAAGAGGGAGATCAGGGCAAATACCGGCGTCCCCGCGACCATAACCGCGATTACATCGGCGAAAGTATTCACCCGGAAGTCGCCGCCCTGCGGACGAAAATACCAGACGAAAAAATTCATCTCGCGCTGGATCTGCATTGCCCGGGTATCTGCGGCGATCATCATGAAGACATCTATATCGTGGGCAGTCCTGACGCGGCCATGTGGGAGCAGCAGCAGGCTTTCGGGTCGTTGCTAGAGAAGATCAACAGAAGCCCCCTCCCCTATCATACCTCCAGCAACCTTCCCTTTGGTCAGAGCTGGAATACGGCGAGCAATTACACCGCAGGCAAATCCTTCGGTCGCTGGGCCGCCGAACTCGAAGGGATTCATCTATCCATTAGCATGGAAATTCCCTACGCCAACGCCGGCGGCGCAACAGTGACCCCCGAAAGCGCACGCGTCTTTGGTCATTCGCTTGCCAAGACGATACGCGCTTATCTGAAGTGGTTAGAAAAAGATTACTAGGGGTAAGAAAGGTAAGAAAGGTAAGAAAGGGACAGGTTGATTCTCCACTCGGAATGTTAGTGCTCTGCTTCGTCATGGGGGTGTCCATTTTCAGTGCCTGGCCTGGGGATTGGGGCTTCTATCTTCCCTACAAACTCTATGGCGGAGTCTTAACCATGTTTGAAGAGCTGGAAGCCGCCCAGCCTGCTGATTTCCCCCACCCTCGGCAGTTCAGTGTTGATTCTTAGATGTAACCTTTGTGCCTCTTCTGAGTAATCATAGTGTGAAGCAGAATTTGAAAGCATTCGAGGCGCTTTACCAACAGCATGCTTCGGCAGTTTTCCGATTCGCCTGGGGATTGTCTGGCGATCCTTATGAGGCGGAAGACATCGTGTCTGAAACTTTTGTGCGCCTGTTGACCAAGGCTCCCAGTATCAAAACCAGGACAGCTCTTGCCTACCTTCTGGCAGTCGCTCGAAACACTTATCTGACCGGACAGCGGCGAAGACGGCGAGAAGTTCCTATATCTGAGGAGAGACTGTTTGCCCAGCAGACCAATCCGGTGAATGTTCTGGATGATCAGGTTCGTTTGGAGGTAACACTTAGGGCGCTTCACGATCTACCTGAGGGCGAGAGGGCAGCTCTTCTTCTGCGCGTCGATCACAACCTCCCCTACGAGGATATTGCCAGTACTCTCGGAACGTCCGTAGGAGCTGCGAAAGTCAGAGTTCACCGTGCCCGAATGCGCCTCACAAACGCAATGAAATCAGATCAGAAGGGATTTAAAAATGAAACACGAAGTTACTCGAAACGTGATTAAAGATCTCTGGCCGCTTTATCAATCAAACGACATCAGTAGTGAGAGCCGGGCTCTGGTTGACACCTTCCTTGCCCAGGACAGTGAATTCGCTTCGGTCCTTCGGGAGAGTCAACGGATTTCGCCTGTCATCCCCAGCTTCCAGCTTTCACCCGACCAGGAACGCCGTCTATTGGATGAGGCACGGGAACGGGCACGGATGAAGCTGCTGATCATCGGCGGTGCGATAGCAATAGCCGGAATCATAATGATCATCGCCCTCGGCGCAGTCATTTTCCTGATGTACAGCCGAAGCGTCTAAATTCAGCCCGCTGTCCCCAGGAAAAAAGTTCAGGGCAGGGGACGGAGTCCAGGGGACAGGTTGATTCTCGTAGCATTTCTCAGGTCAATCTCCTCCAATACTCGCCGCTGCGAGCTACTCGTCATCCCAGAGCTTCGGAGCTGACGTAGCGTAAGGATTGTTTGTCGATTCGCTCGAGTACTTCGAGCCGTACCGGCCATACGGATTGTTGACCGAATCTGGCGAGTACTTCGAGCCGTACCGCCCGTAGGGATTCGAGATGGATTCCGGGTCGTACTTGTTCTTGTTGACCCGCCCCAGATATTTCCCGTCATTACTGTAGAGCTTGGGGCCATCATATCCGTACTCGTTCTGAGCCTTCTGGCCGACGGATGAGTAGGGATTGTTGATCGATTCCGACGAGTAACGAGATCCGTAAGTCCCGTAAGAGTTAGACGTGGAATCGCTCCGATACGGATTAGACGAGAGCTCACCGTGATATAAGCCTTTCTGTTGATCAGAGTCTTCGGCAGACCCCCGCGTGTAGTTCCCATTCGGGTCCCATCGCCATTCGTAGTTGCTCTGGGCTAGGCCGAAGCCCGTAAAGAGGATCAGTAGTGAGAATGAGACTGGTAGTTTGTTGAGTTGCATCAGTTTCTTTTTCCCTTTGTTGAAAGTGAGGGTGTACCACGATCGTTGACAGAACCTCATGTATCTTAGTGGCAACATTCTTATATTTTGATGCTCTTCCTTGACAAAAAGTATCAATCGATGCGCTCAAAGCTGAGTGGCAATTCCCAGAACCGGGCTGAAACGTGAGGGAGGCCTATCTCGGGTTAAGGCGTCGTGTATTTCTGAAGTAGATCGATCCGCCGGGGTGGGAATCTGCGTCTTGGTGAGAGTTGCCAACTTGGTTGAAGCCACTCATCCGGGGGGGCAGGAGTGTGGCCGCTGTCCCTCGGAGCTCAAAGTTCCGGCCTTTGAGGAGTTGCGTTCGTGTTGCGGTGCTTCTTCCAGGCTCCACCTCCACCAAGTACGACTCCGAGCCAAGCGATTCGGTCTATCGGTGCGAAACCATTGACTTGCTTTCCAACCTCGAGAAAGAGCTTATCCCAGTAGGATTTACCCTTTCCTTTCTTAAACTCCAGGATTTCGTTATTCTCGCCCTTCATCCATAACTGGTCATACTTATAACCATAGTCATGAATCAAACCGGGAATCAAAAGCAGACCTATCGGGCTGAGGATGGCCCAAAACGGTCGAGGGATGGACGCGCCATCGAATCTGAAGCCTTTGGGAAGGACTATCTCGGTGCGGTCTTCCAATCGGAACGACCAGTGCTGTGACAATTCCCATTTCCTTACTTCAAAGAACCAAACGAGCATCCTCATAAGAAACCGGCGGTTCTTGGTCGGAATAGGAACAGGGGTAAGTTTCGGCATCCCCCCTAAATCAATAGATGCTTCTGCCGGCCGTATTATCAAAGAATATGTGAGAAGAAGCAGAAGGAATAGTATGAAGCAGAATACAATAATAATACCGACAATCTCAAAAAACCACATAAGTTCACCTCAGAAGAATTCTTAGAGTTCTCTTTGTCAGGCCGACCTATTCTCACCTTTCTTATCTGGGACTCATGCCCTAAAGGAATCCTGGGGGCGAAAAGGGACAGTCTGGATCTCAGGATGGGGGATGTTCGCCCATCCCTCAGCAGTTGGGCCGACGGCCTGGCACAGGAGACATTGGGAAGGATTAGCGAACCGAACTGGTTATCGTCAAGCCGGAAACGGTGATCCGTTGGCGGACGTTTTTGAAGAACCAAGGGTCGGTCCTCTGGGTTCGTGATTTCTTTGTCAACTACACCTTCGGTTTGCATGTTTTGTTTGTTTTCGTCGTGATGGAGCTTGGAGCCCGAAAAGTCGTTCATTTCAACGTTACCCGGCATCCGACACTGCCGAGGGTGTCGCTGACGAGCAAGAGTCTCACCAGAGCATCCTTGATACCTGAAAATAGCTTATTACGTCTCCAGTAGCTAATTCCTTTTTTACCCTTTTCCGGTCGGGCGGAGTTTTTCGGCGTACAAAGGGTTCGCATCGCGTCATAACCCCTGACTGAGAGTCAAGGGCGTAGACCTCGTCTCAGCACTCGAACGTGCCGGTTTCGAGGTCACCCGGACCAGGGGCAGTCATTGTTTCCTTCAGCATTCAGATGGCCGGGCGACCACAGTTCCAGTGCACGCTGGCGAACCGATCGGTCCAGGACTTCTGTCCAAGATTCTCCGAGACGCAAAGCTCTCGTGTGATGATCTCGAGACTCTCCTCAAAAAGTGACACGCCTGATTACTTTTCTTGTTCTTTTTTCCCGGATTCTGTTTCACGTATCGATGAAAAGATCGATTTGAGGTTGGAGGCACCTTCAACGGCTTTGATCGCAATTTCCTGAACCTGACCGTAGGCTTTCTCCTGGTACTGAGTCAACTTGGTAATCTGAGTGGCTTGTTCCTTGATGGTCTTCTCCAGCGATTCAATACGAGTCGCCAGTACACGATTCTCACCCTCGAAAATCTTTTCAGCAAGTTCTTCTCGTGCCGCTGATTCCCGGTTTAACTGTTCAGAATTCCCTTTGACCGCCTTTGATACGGCTTTTTCGATTTCAGTCGGAAATGCCTGAATCCTGCTTTCGAGATCCGCTAACTCTCTTTCTCTGGCAGAAAGAGCTGTTTCTTTCTGTTCTAAAATCTCCTTCTGCGCCGCTGTTTCCTTAGCAAACTTTGCTTTCCCGTCTTCGAACTGGTCTTTTACCCTTCGCTTTTCTCTTTCAAACTCGTAATCGAACTCTTCCTTTTCTCGTTGCCGCTTTCGGGACTCCAGGACTTTTCCCTCAACTAACGAATCTTTGTATTGGTTCTTTTCCTTTTCCCAATCAGTGCGAGTACTTTGAATCACTTCTTCCAGTATCCGCGTGCGTTCCGCCATCTCTTCCTCGAAGCTGTCTTTCTTTTGTCTCTGCGCTTCAATGAGGACTGCCAGGCTTCCAGCCTCCTTCTCCACTCCATATACCTCCCGCAGTTCACGTCCCTTAGCTTCAATAGCTAACTGAATTGCGGCATATTTACTAACCCCGGACTCCATCAGATCCGCCAGTTTGCCCAATAAGGTGCTGATTTCTGATTTGAGACTGCTAATCTGCTCGATTACAGTTTCTGTGGTCAGCTCGTCCACAACTTTATCAGCCTCATTTTCCTTGATTTCTTGAATTACCTTTTTGGGGTCGAGAGTTTGCTCCCCTTGTTTCTTAAACTCCTCCATCAGTTCATGATAAGACGCAAGGATTTCCTTCTTTGTATTGCGCTCAGAGAGTGGTTTTGGCTCTTTCTTCGCCATTGATTACTCCTTTCGAGGGTTAGCCTCCTGAATTCGATCTTCCTGGACTGAACCAAGGCTTTGATTATTGTTAAACTTGCAAGTTAAACCTCTTCCCGATCGAAAACAACTACTTTCAATTGTTTTACGAGATTCGATTGGGCCGGCCTACGCAGGGCAGATGCAGCCAATATAGTTGCAAGCGATGTGGGAGAACCTTTTGTTCGACCTACGGGACACCCTACTACCGGCTGCATAAACCGCGGTCCTTGTTCGACGAAGTGATCCACCCGTGTGTACACGGCGTCGGCTTCTCCGCCATGCCAGCCGGGTTGGCCGAAAGAAAGCTTTCCCTCCGGGAGGTATTCACAAGTCAGGTGGCTTCCCTTTTGTTTGTTTTAATTGTCGTTGTCGGCAGGCATTACAGATTGGATTATGGATGAGTCGCGGTTGGGTTTTGGAGGAGTGGTCATTCAACAACAGTTGCCTGAACAAGCACCGGAAATCGATGGCGGCGGTATTCGGATGGTGCATGCATTTCGATATTCTGGTTAGTCAACAGTTAATTTGACAAGGCTGGGATTTCGCATAATTGTGCCATATGCGATTCATCACAATGTTGACTTACCTGTTCCTCGTCGGCTGTGTTGCTGAAGACCAACTTCCACCGCCGCAGCGGTATGTCTGTCACCGAACCGAGGAAGCCCTGACTATTGATGGACGTTTGGACGAATCTGCCTGGCTCCAGGCTCGTCAGTCGCCAGCCTTCGCGGATATCGTGACGGGGGAACCGGCCTGGCTGAGCACTTCTGTTTCTCTCCTCTGGGATGATCAGTTTCTTTATCTCGGATACAGGGTGGAGGAGCCTGATGTCCGGGCAGGATTGACGGTACGTGATTCGAAGATTTGGGAGGAGAACGACGTCGAGTTCTTTATGGCAGGTCAAGACGCTTATTACGAGTTGGAGATTAACGCCCTCAACACGATTTATGAAGTCTTCTGGATCTGGAAGGACATTCTGAAGCCGGGTAATCAGTACTACGG
>JAUVSF010000653.1 GCA_030597245.1 Acidobacteriota bacterium | reverse complement strand
TGTGGGTGACATCTTCTTGGTGTCCTTGGTGCCTTGGTGGTAAATCGGTCATCGATTACCGATCACCGATCACCCATGTCCCCGTTCCCCGATAACCGATCACCGTTAACCGATAACCGTTTACGAGCACGAGCACGAGCACGAGCAAGCCTACCCAAGCCACAAGCCCCAAGACCTGAGTTACAATTGAGCCCCGTGGCAACCAAAACCAGTAAGGCCCGTCGAATTCTTCTCCCGATTATCTTTCTTGTTTTCGCTCTCTCCATCGTCTACTACACGCTTAACCTCAACCAATTCAGCTGTACGGTTTGTATCGAGTACGAGGGCGACTCAGCGTGCAGAACTGCTTCCGGGGCGACCAGGGAAGCAGCGATCAGAGCCGCTACGGATAATGCCTGTGCCCAGGTCACTGCCGGGATGGGAAACATCATGGCATGTAGTCAGGCCGAGCCCGCCCAGGTTGAATGCGGAGCGGACGGAAGCTGAAACGGTAACTTCAGCTCACCAGCAACTCCTGGAATCCCTCGTTCCCGAGAGCGATCAGTGGACGGGCTTTTTCCACTGGCGCTGTTACTGGGACTACACCAACGGGGTAGCGGGGGACCTTCAAAGCCATGCCCTCGATCAGATTAACGCGATCGTTGGTATGGGCATCCCAGAGACTTGTGTCGCAACCGGCGGGCTCTATTTCTGGAGAGATGGGAGAGAGACCCCGGATACATGGAATGCTGTTTTCGACTACCCGGAACGCGGGCTCTCGATCAACTACGCTCACGTGGCCATGTCCGATCATTACGGGACTGGTGTCCAGTTCATGGGCAACGACGCCGCCCTTGATCTCTCTGGAAACGAGGTGAAGCTGTTTGCTGAACGCGCCTCAACCCTCTACCGCGACAGGGTGACCGAACTCCGAAAAGCGTCTGGATCATTCGACATCTCTAAGGATCCGGTCGAAACATACCGCCCTGAGGCATCGTTTGAAGAAACTAGCCATATCGGCGACTGGTTGCGCGGGATTCAGGAGGGTAAGCCGACCCGCAGTAACATCGACACAGCCTGGGAGGAAATCGTCACGGTCATAATGGCCTACGAATCGTTCCGACGTGGCTGTAAGGTTAGCTGGGACCGGGAAAAAGAGGAGATTGTTTAAAGGGGCAATCCCGGTCAGGTTGACCAGCATCGTTTCTGTATCCCTCTAATTGAGCTTTGGCCTCGTAACTTGCCTTGGTAGTGGCTCCCACGGATAGCAAGCTCACGGAGAGGGTTGATCAGTTTCCAGTGATGCGCGGGAGCTAACGGGTCTGTTGCCCAAACTGGAGAGGCGGAAGTTCGAAACTCGATGCTCGAAATTCGCAAGGTCCCAGCACCTCAATCCGGATAATGCGAACCATCGGCGACAAAAGCGAATTGAGGCGCCAGATTTGGAGTGCGGCAGCCCTAGCTGCCGCTTTGGTCATCTGTTCCTTCAGCGTCCCGGAAAAAAAGCGGCAGCTAGGGCTGCCGCACTCCAAGGTTAGGCCTCTTGTGAGGACCGCATGAATCATTCGGGCTGTGTCTCTATTTGGGCAACAGACCCTAAAGGACCCGGCTCCGTATAGGACGCAACGGTCATCCGGAACCCCGGGGAGGAAGATGGCCTTCCAGGCCGTCATGACAAGCTAAAAGCTTATCTTCCGCCACGCATACCATTTCATTCGACAGGAGCCCCGGGATCTCAGAGACCGGGGGGGCTTCACGCGCCTGGCTACGCGACCTGCTCAGAAATGCCGGCTAAATACAAAACCGTGGTACTAAATATCGGTTAACAAAAAAAACAAAAAAACTGAAAATTAAGCATTGACTTAGATCATAAGGCGTACCTATACTCTGCTTAACGAAGGGGCGTTCGACACTTGTTCTTCGGGAGGACCGGATGCGCAAGAATCAGAATCCAGAGCTTAGACGTCGAATTGGTTTGCATCCTCCAGCAGATCCTTCAGTATCCACGGAGTTCACTTCACTTTCTACCCTCATTCGACTGTGCCTGATCTGCCGGTTCTGGCCCCTTTCTGTTGTTGAAACGTTTTCGGAAGCGAACACTGGCCAAACCTCCGCCTGAGGCGTCATCAGGCAGGAAGGAAAGATAAACAGAATCGAGAGTGGCGAGTGATGCCACTTTGGGCGGGGCCACAAATGGAAGAAGCTCTTTCGCGGCTTCAGCAAGCAGATTTACCTACTTCTTTCGCCCCGCGTCAGTCAGCGCCCACCAGAGTCCTATTCAGATGGACGAACCCACAACCAAACATTCAAGCGATGAAAGGAGTACAGCAATGAGGTTCAGAACTTTGTCAGCAGCACTAATGGCAGTGGCTTTCTTATTACTGCTTACCGGAGGGCTGGTTGTCGCCCAGGACAACATGAACGGGTTGCTACGCGGATCCTATGCTTTCAACGAAACACTCGTTTGTGTTCAGGCAAAACCGGACGCGGAAGGAATGTTTCCACCGCTCCCGCACTTTGTGGAGGCCGCACCAGGGATCTATCAACTTCTTGTAGAAGGTGAGACTTCCACGATGGCGAATTCTGGCGTCATGCAATTTGACGGCGACGGTTCGATGACCGAGACTGCAGTGACCCTGGGCATAAACCACAATGCCGTATCGGTTGGCGCGTTCCCCGCTATGCCCCAACCCCCCACCACTTGCCAGGGAGACTACACAGTGAAGGCTGATCGAACGATAACAGCCGTTCTCACATGCACTCAGCAAATCCCTGGTGACATACCTCTCACGGCGACTCTCGGTCCGTTCGAGTATCAGGGATATCTAGGCGCCGATCCTAGAACCGTGGTGCTCAGCATCGTCACTCCAAGCCCGGGGACAATAACGGTGGTTGC
>JAUVSF010000464.1 GCA_030597245.1 Acidobacteriota bacterium | reverse complement strand
TGCATATCCAAGCTTACCGAGCGACCTATTCGAAAGCAAGAACCCCGAGGGGAAACTACCAACTCCCAAGAACCAAATCCCAAGAATTAAATGCCAAAAGCCAAGACCCAAGAGACGGCGCTGCGATCTCCGGAAAATTGACGACCTTCCAGTTCCGGTTTTCGACTAAGAGACCGACCAGGCTACTGCTAAGGTGACTAAGCAGCGTTTCGTGCGATTTGGCAATCACGTGGAGCCTACGTGCGCTCGGTTCAACTCCCAACACGCCCGGGAGACTGCCGTTGTCTTGCGCCATAGGGGTAGATCTAATACCATCGCTGACTGATCATGCCTTCTTCCCGCTCATGGCGATATTGGATACTTGTGACCGGATCAACCTTGTGGCTGGTCCTTCTGCTGGCCCCTCCCTGGCTTTCGTCCAGAGGTGTGCCCCTTTCGGATTTCTCGTACGACTGCTTTGCGTCACTCTGTCACCAACTACCTGAGCGGAGTATTCAGGTGTGGGGAAACCCCGTTGCAGTATGTGCCCGGTGTTCCGGACTCTATTTCGGATTCTTGATCGGCCTGCTGATCTTTCCGTCCCTAAGGACCTTATCTCGGCAGATTCTGGCCCGTCCTCGCCTGCTGATTCTCTTCGCTTTCCCGATGGCATTGGATCTATTGCTGACCAATAGTGCGGCGAGTCGTTTTCTCTCAGGCGCCGCGGCAAGCTTTCCAGTGGCGCTTTTGGTTTGGGTTGCAATCGAGGGTTTGCAGTTGAGACCCCTTTTGAGGAGAAAAGAAGTATGAATGAA
Organism: Acidobacteriota bacterium; assembly: GCA_030597245.1. Lineage (GTDB taxonomy): Bacteria > Acidobacteriota > UBA6911 > RPQK01 > JAPXNP01 > JAUWTT01. Next base: position 3,534 of record JAUVSF010000464.1, on the reverse strand, counting down.
CAAAAACCCCCTATCGTTATCCCGGCATTGATTGGAGGAGTGTTCCTCGGGGTCACATCTGCTTTACCCTTGATCGAGTTCATCAACTGCGCCTGCTGTGCACTGGTGATCGGTGGCGGCGTACTCGCCAGCGTACTCTATCTTAGGGACTATCCCGACTACCTGCCTCCAATAAGCTATACCGACGCAGCTGTCCTGGGATTGCTGACGGGGGTAATCGGAGGATTCATCTGGACCATGGTAGACCTGCCTCTTGAGTTCTTCAAGATGCAGATTGGGATGGGAATGATGGACATATCTGAACTCAGCGAGGCCCTCGATGACCCACGCATTCCACCAGCGCTCCAGACCTTCCTCGCCGACTTTATTGCTCACGGAGGCATGACCCCGGGGGTGATAATCTTTTCGTTCATCATGAACCTCATGTTCAGTGTCATATTCGCGACGATTGGCGCAATCATTGGGATCGCGATATTCCAGAAGAGACCGGCAGCCTCGGTTCCTCCGACCGCACCAGGACCCCAGCCGCCAGTGATGGGTTGAGGAGAGTCTTTGCATCCTTGCTCCTTGGCGTGAAATGAATCCACCTCACGCAAAGTTCGCAAAGGCGCTAAGGGTGTACCCGATTACGATTACCCTCCTTCGCTGAAGCTATGGAGGGCAGGCCAATTACCGATCACCGATTACCGACCACTACGGAATCTCTGCTCTTAATTCCTCTTCGAAGGTAGGATCTGTCTTCATCACATCCAGGGCCTGAAGCGATTTCTCCAGCAAGTGAATGTACGAGGAATCAAGCGCGACTCGCCGCCTGAAGTGGTCAACCTTCGCTTCAAGGTCTTCGTTCTTCGCGGCGAGAAGCTTCTGTTGCCTCAGTTTCTCCTGGAGCCCGCCTGCGAACACCAGGATTCGCTCGTAGCGATTCAACAGTTCTTCGTAAAACTCAGCATCCACAGACTCCGACCAAGTCTGAACCCGAGACTCTTCTTCTTTAGCAGTCATCTCACTCATGCCTCTTCCTGTCCCATCCCAGTTGTATCGGTGTATTTGGACTCAAACGTTGCCCTTGAGTTCACCGGTCCGTCGAGTGTTTCGGACAACCGTTCAAAATAAAGAACCGCAGCTCTTCCCACTAGAAAGGTCCACGTCCCCCCCACCGACACCGAAATGATCTTCTTCAAATCCGGAAATTCCTCTCGCAAGCGGTGACACCCGTCCCTGATCAGGCCTCCCACCGCCATCATCGGAAGCAGTTCCCGGGCTCTACCTCGGTCAATCCGGAAGCCGTAGACCCTTGCGATTTTCAGCAACATCGCAGTCTGGATTGCCGAGATCGGAAGGATATCACTGACCGGAATGGGGATCGCTCCTATTAAACCGCATCCCACCGCTGCTTGCGTGATCACTCCGTTGCACACGGTTCTTCTGAAACCCGGGAATCTCCGTGACAAGGGGAACAGTGCTTTTGGGTATACAGATATGATCGCTTTCAGAAGCTGGTCAGCCGTTCCCGGCTTAAAAGCGCAGACGGGAATGACAGAACAGCCCAGTTCTCTCTTAGCCAGGGCAACTACCGACCGCGGCCTTTCTACTGAGTCAATCTTGTTCAGGACAGCCAGGAAAGGCTTGTCCAGAGAGGAGAGGCGTTGCACCATCCGAACTGTGTCCTCAGTAAAGCCATAGCCGGCATCCAACACAAGAAGGATCACTTCAGCCTCAAGGAGTTCCGATGGAAGGCTTCGACTGGTGCCATAACCCAGAAACTCTTCCAAACCCTGAGTGTCAACGACGGTGAAGACAGGATCAACCGAGGTAGTCTCCCCCTGGAGAACTCCCTCAATCAACGACTGTTTTCCGGTCCGAGCCGGCCCGACGAGCGCTATCTGAATCCATTCCCGGGACTGCAGCCCCTCCCACTGCCGCCGTACCAACTCGAGTACACGCTGCATAGTGTCCCCGTCGGGCGGCACAGATCGAACGGCCTCCCTCAGCCGGTTACGCAGTTCCTCCGGGAGGAGAGAAGCAGTCTGTTCCAGAAACTGCATCAATTCGTCCGGACCCAAGTCTCTGACGGAAGAGAATACGCTAAGATCTTGTTTCAATTCGCTATTCGAAGCCATCGACATGAAAACCTTGTGATTTTACCGGTTCTCGAGAACCTGAAACTGGGTCTCTTGGAAGGTATTATCCTCCCACCTGAAACAGCGTACAACAGGAGAGCGATTCTGCAAAGACACGATCCAGTAACCTATGGCGTGATAATGGTATTCATCGAGATCTTTTGCAGAGGGAAATGCTCGGGTACGGGGATGGGAATGGTAGATTCCGAGCAGCCTTTTCCCACGCTGACGGATACCCCGAAACGCTTCAAACAGTTCGCTCGGTGGAATAGAAAACTCAACCTCGCTCTTGTTCTCATTGCTGCAACAGACAATCTCATCGACGCTGTCGTCGTGTCCAGTGAGCAACCCACAACACTCGAGGGGCGCCTCTCTTCTGGCATGCTGCACCATTTGATCGATGATATTGCTCAGGATGGTCACCAGGAGTTATTACATCAGGTCAACCGGATCAATATCAATCGACACCCTTCGAAGATCAACCTTCTCCGCCCTTAGGGTGCTAAAAGTCCGCTGTAGCACGTCATGCAGTTCTTTTCGATCGGTGGTCTTGACGAGGATCTGAACCCGAACGTCATTCTTGAGCTTCTCGATGGCGGCCGGTGCCGGGCCGAGAATTCTCATCCTCGAGGGGTTTGAAAGATCTTTTCGACATTCCGTCAACTGGCTGGACACAGCCTCTGCTATCACCCAGGCTTTTTCCCATTCTCTCCGCTGTACAACAATATTTGCCAGAGCCGTGAAGGGTGGGTAGCGAAACCTGCGCCGAAATGAGAGCTCCTGTTCGGCAAAGCTCTTAAAGTCCTGGCGGCAGGCGTACTTGAGGCTGTAATGGTTCGGGTAGTAGGTCTGAATGACCACCTCACCCGGCTGTTCTCCACGCCCCGCTCGTCCCGCAACCTGGGTCAGCAATTGAAAGGTTCGTTCGGCCGAGCGAAAATCGGCTAGCCTGAGTCCTTGATCGGCTCCCAGGACTCCGACCAGCGTAACGCCCGGAAAATCGTGACCCTTGGCGATCATCTGTGTTCCAACCAGTATCTCGGTTTCGCCACGAGCAACCGCTCCCAGGATACGCTCGTAGCCGCCCCTCCTCTGAACACAATCACGGTCCAGGCGGTCGATATTTGCGGCTGGGAAAAGCTCACACAGGAGCTCCTGGACCTTCTCCGTCCCTTCGCCCACGAAATAAACATACTGTTTGCCACACTCGGCGCACTCCACTGGTACTGCACGGGAGTATCCACAGTAATGACAGGACAACCGGTTGAAGCACTGATGGTAAGTCATGCTGATACTGCAGTTGTTACAGGTCTCCGTATGTCCACAACTCCGGCACAGCACAGACGAGGCGTAACCCCGCCGATTGAGAAGAATCAGCGTCTGTTCTCCCCGGTCAAGCCGGCTCCGAACCGAT
>JAUVSF010000303.1 GCA_030597245.1 Acidobacteriota bacterium | reverse complement strand
TTGGAGCCCGGATCATTGAACACAGCAAGAAGATTCTCCTTGCTCCTGCAGGGCCTCCTGTTCGAAAGATGCAGGAGATACATCCGGTGAAGATTATTCAGACGCCGGCCGGAGAGACTGTCTTTGACCTGGGGCAAAACATGGTCGGCTGGGTCCGGCTCAAAGTCCAGGGTGATGCAGGTACGGTGGTGACTCTCCGGCATGCTGAGGTACTTGATAAGCAGGGGAATTTCTATACAAAGAATCTCCGTGCTGCGGCGCAGATAGTCGAATATACCTTAAAAGGTGGTACCGTCGAGGTCTACGAGCCACACTTCACTTTCCAGGGATTTCGTTATGTGGCGGTCGAGGGTTTGCCGGGTAAGCCCCAACTCGGCGACCTGACCGGAATCGTCATCTACTCTGACATGACTCAGACAGGGAGCTTCGAATCTTCGAACCCTCTGATTAACCAACTCCAGCACAATATCGTTTGGGGACAGAGAGGTAATTTTCTCGACGTACCGACAGATTGCCCTCAACGCGATGAGAGGCTGGGTTGGACGGGAGACGCACAAGTGTTCGCCCGGACAGCGAGTTTCAACATGGATGTGGCTGGTTTCTTCACCAAATGGCTCGGGGACCTGGCAGCCGACCAGACAAAGGACGGCAGGATTCATTTTGTGATTCCTGATGTCCTGGGCGGAGCTGGTTCAGCAGCGTGGGCCGATGCGGGTACGATCATTCCGTGGACGATCTACCTGGTCTATGGCGACAAGCGGATTCTCGAAACTCAGTACGAGAGCATGAAGGCGTGGGTAGAGTACATGCGGGGAGAAGCTGGAGACGACTACATTTGGGACACCGGCTTTCATTTTGGCGACTGGCTGGCTTTCGCCACGACTCGTTCTGACTATCCCGGTGCAACGACGGACAAGGATCTCATCGCCACCTCGTTTTTTGCCTACTCAACGAGCCTGTTGGAGAAAACAGCACGGGTTCTGGGGAAGGTGGAAGAGGCTGAATCGTATGCGAACCTTTTGGAGAACATCAAGAGAGCTTATCGCGCTGAATTCGTCACACCGCAAGGTCGATTGGCCTCCAACACACAGACCGCATACTCCCTTGCGCTCAACTTTGATTTACTGCCCGATGAGTTGCGCAGTCAGGCAGCGGGACGTCTCGCCGCTGACGTCCGAAGGTTTGACAACCACCTCACTACCGGATTTGTGGGCACACCCTATTTGTGCCATGTTCTCACTCGGTTTGGCCATCTGGATGTCGCCTACGACCTGGTGAATCAAGAGACGTATCCTTCCTGGCTTTATCCGGTCAAACAGGGAGCGACCACTATCTGGGAGAGGTGGGATGGCATCAAGCCAGATGGCTCCTTTCAGGATCCGGGAATGAACTCCTTTAACCACTATGCTTACGGTGCAATTGGAGAATGGCTTTACCGGGTCACTGCGGGGATCGACCTGGATCCTTCTGAGCCGGGCTACAAACATGTTCTCGTTCAGCCTCGGCCCGGGCGTGGATTTACCAGTGTTGATGCCGGGCTGGACAGTATGTATGGCCGCATTCAGTCTCAGTGGGAGTTAACTGACAGCAAGTTCCATTTGATGGCTGTCATACCGGTTAACACGAGAGCCACTGTGCGGTTGCCTGATGCAGTGGTTACCTCCGTGACTGAAAGCGGGAAGAGTCTCTCAGAGGCGGAAGGAATTGTGAGTTCCAGACAAGAAGGAGGCGATGCCGTGATTGAGGTGGGCTCCGGGAAGTATTCGTTCGTCTATGACGTTCGTGACTAGGAGCCCTGGTGTCCTTGGTGTCCTGGTAGTCAAAGAAAGAACGTGAAAGCGAACAGGTTAACGAATCTGTCGGTAAAAGGGCCAGATCTGCTCCACTTTCTCATGCTGTTTCCGCAGCGATCCCCAGGCGAAGATAATGACTCCGGAAGCGGGGGGTGCTGTGCCTTCCTCGAGAACCTGAACCACTTGATCAGGCGAAACCTTCTCGCCCCAGTCCGAAAGCTGTACGATCGGCCAGATCTTTTTTGCCTCACCCTTTTGGCCCGTGAGACCCAGATAGTCGCCGAGCCATTTAACCTGCCGTGAAATCCACTGAGGATCAGTCACATGTCCGAATCGGGCGTGGTAAGGCATGGGACTGAAGACATCTACATAATGGGCCTGGGCCTTCAGGTCGATAGCAAGCTTCTTGAGTCGAGCTCCTTCATAGTCGCTATCAGTCCAGGGGTTGTGAAAAGTTCCGAGCAGCGTACCGGGTCGTGTTTCGTCAATGATCGACCGGAATTCGCGGACCCAGCTCGTGAATACGTCGCACCGCCACTGAACCCATGCCTGGTTGAGATCTCCGAGAAGCAGTCCCGTTTTTTCTTCAACAGAACCTTCCGGGAGATAGACTCCAGTATCTTCTGTAAAGCGGGAGAGACAACGGTCGCAGAAGCAGGTATCGGGCATCTCCGGATCGGCTCTCTCCCAGCTGGCATGCGCGTGATGATAGTCGAGCCAGATGCCGTCAAGGGGAAAGCGAACCAGCAAATCACGGAAAGCATCCATACGGTGTTTCCGGTACGCATCGTGAGTCGGACAGATACCCTGCCAGTCGTGGGGAGGTGGAGACACGGATCCATCGGTTCCGACCGGCGCAGCGTCCGGATGGTCTTTAAGATAGGAAGCGACGTGCAGGGTGTTGAATTCGGCAAAGAACTTCACACCCTGTGATTTCACGTACTCCACCTTCTCTGCAGTGATACTGCCGGAACCCAGGAAGATAGCGTTCACGCCCAGTTCTTCTAATGGTCTCTTGTCCTCTTCCGAGAAATACGGAATCCCTCCGTAGATCCCTCGAATCTTGAGGTTAGGACGTTTGAGCTCTTCGCCGAAAGCGCTTCCCGCGAATAAGGTCAAGGCGCACAGTGGGGCAAGGAGCAGGGGAGGCAAGACAGGAGTTCTTTTCGTTTCCTTCATTATGCTCTCTGATATACGCCAAGAGGCTCACCCAGCTCAATAGGACAACGCAGAAAAGTCGGCGGGAAGGGAGTTGATCTATTGCGGGAGTCTGGCCCGACGGGCCAGGATCTTCCGTTAATGACTGTCGGACAAAAAGCCGGGTGTAATCTCGCCTAATTGGAGCAGACCTTGCTCACTACGTTGAAATAGGCCTGGACGGCTTTGCGCAGACTACTTTCGCGGATACGTTCGTCGCTACCGTGTATGGAGCGGTACTCCTCCATCGTCACCGGCCCAGGGAAAAACCCGTAGCAGATTGCTCCTTTAGGGCGGAACAGGCGGGAGTCAGTTCCATAGATGATCAAGTGGGGTAGTACCAGCGAACCAGGAAAGAGCTTGGTAACTTCGGTTTCAATCACCCGGAAGAGTTCGGTGTCAAAGGGAGACACGATCGATTCCTGCGGCTTTTCAATGTATTCAAGGGTAACCCGGGGGTCGTCGATGACTCTCCTTAACTCGGCAACGAACTCATCCGGGTCCTGGTCCGGGAGAAGACGGCAGTCGAGAACTGCCTCAGCGCGAGAAGGAATCACGTTCGATTTCGGTGGATCCCCAACATAACCCTTCAAGACCGTAAGAGATATTGTGTTTCGTCGGAGCGCGTTGTTGTAAGGAGTGTCGGCGAGTCGCCCCAGTTTTCGGATCATCTCCTGGACCACTGGAGTGATTCGTTCAGGTGTCTCGTAAGCGGCCACTCGGCTGAGTGCTTCGGCCAAAATGAAATTCGCATTCTCCTTGGGTGGCAAGGAGCCGTGACCCTCAGTTCCTGAGACAGAAAGCTTCAGCCAAAGGACCTTCTTCTCGGCCACACCCACTGAGAAGATCAGGCGGTCATCGCTGGTGAAGAACCCCTCCGTGCCAAAACCTCCTTCATCGAGAACATATTCGGCATCAATTTCGTCCCATTTGTTCTCCACAATCCAGCCCGCTCCAAGTTCTCCGGAAACCTCTTCGTCTGCCACTGCAACAAAGACGGCATCTCGAGTCAGAAGCATCTTGTTCCGGTGGAGGACAAGCATCGTCATGAGCTGGACGATGCCGAAGTTCTTCATATCGAGCGCTCCACGCCCATATATATAGCCGCCCTTCCGGATTCCCTCGAATGGGTTAACCGACCAGGCGCTTAAGTCAACCGGGACCGTGTCCATATGGTTGAGCATCATCAGTGGGCGCTTCGCCCCATTTCCCTTGAGCCGGGCAATGACATTGACCCTTCCTCTTGGCCGGTCTGTCCAATGCAGCTCAACCGGCACGCCGGATTCCTCCAACACCCTCTGGTAGAACTGGGCGGTCCCTGAGACATCTCCAGGAGGGTTACTCGAGTCGATCGAAAGATACTGCTGGAAGAGTTGCACCGTCTCGTCACCAATCTCCTCCCAGTCGAGTTGTTGAGAGAAGCCGGGAGAAATTGTGGCTAGTGAAACGCTGGCAAGGGCCAACGGGAGAAACACGAGGTTCTTCTTAATCATGAACGGACTCCATCCACGAGCTTTGTGATCATTCCGGCTCACAGCAGGCTATCAGACCTGCTAAGTCGATTCAATTCTCCACTTCTGACCGCATAAGTGAAGCCAGGCTGGATGCAGAATGCTCCGTATTGACCCTTCCGGTTGAGAGCCAGGAAACCTACCTGGAAGTCTTTGTAGTCAGGCAGCTTCGCGGCGATCCTCCTGACAGCTTGTTCACAGGCTGACCGGGGGCTGTGCCCCTGGTACATCAGTTCGACCACCAGGTGGCTTCCGACAGTCTTAATGACCAGCTCACCCATTCCAGTGGCACACGCCGCTCCGACCTCACCGTCCACGAAGAGACCGGCCCCGATCAAAGGGGAATCTCCTACTCGTCCATGCATTTTGAAAGCCGCTCCACTTGTAGTACAGGCTCCGCCCATCCTTCCCTGAGCGTCCAAGGCTAGAAGCCCAATGGTGTCGTGATTCTCGATATTGATAACCGGTTTGTACTCTGCCTTCTCGAGCCAGGCATCCCAGGCTTTCCGAGCCTTCTCAGTCAACAGGTTCTCCTTCTTGAAACCTTGCTCAAGGGCAAACTGGAGAGCGCCTTCGCCAACCAGCATGACGTGAGGAGTTTCTTCCATGACTTTTCGCGCCACACTGACAGGATGCTTCACGTGTTGAAGGAAGGCCACAGATCCGCAGTTTCCAGTCTCGTCCTGAATACAGGCATCGAGCGTAACCTTGCCGTCGCGATCCGGAAAACCACCGAAGCCAACTGTACTGACACTGGGATCCGCTTCGGTGACACGTACGCCTGCTTCAGCGGAATCGACGGCCCTGCCGTTGTTTACAAGAATCTTCCAGGCTGCTTCATTTGCGGCCTGTCCATGATCCCACGTCGAAACGACAATAGGCCTCCGGGTTGTTTCGTCCTGTCGCCCGAATGCTCCAAGCGAAGATAGTGCGCTGAATACCGCTGGTACTCCGGCCGAAAGCTTCAACAAGTGTCTTCTTAGCATGCCTGATCCTTTTGTCGAAAGAACCCGAATCTGGTCAAGATTCGATCTGTTAACTGAAGTCCGTCTTCTCAAGAATATCATTTGCCGCCGCTACTACTCTGTTGATTCGGTGCTTGGGAATTGGGAGTTGGTCGTTGGGAGTTGGTCGCAACACGCCCTAAAGTTGACAGTCCTCTCGGTGACTCTTAAGATTTTGGTTTTGGCAGCTGAAGAGATGTTTAGGGGGGAACAATGAGGAGCACAATTGTTGCTGGAATCATTTTGGGGGTACTCGCCGTGAGCTGTGCTGAACAGGAATCCAATCCGTTCTTCAGTGATTTCAATACGCCGTTCGGCGTTCCACCTTTTGACCTGATTAAGGCAGATCATTACCTGCCTGGATTTGAGGAAGGCATCGAACAACAGAACGAGGAAGTTGCAGCCATTGCATCTAACCCGGAACCTCCGTCTTTCGAGAACACCGTCGAGACTTTGGAGGCAAGCGGTGCTTTGCTTAGAAAAGTCATTCGCGTTTTCTTCAACATGACCTCGGCAGACACCAATGATGCGCTGCAGGAAATCGCTAAGGAAGTCGCGCCCATGTTGTCGAAGCACGGGGACGATATTCTTTTGAACCCGGTTCTGTTCAGCCGCGTCGAAGCGGTCT
>JAUVSF010000380.1 GCA_030597245.1 Acidobacteriota bacterium | reverse complement strand
TAGCTTCGGAAATCGTCGTATTGAGTGTTCATATGCCATACGCAAAAGTACTCGGCGAGAGCCGTTTTTGTTTGGCGACCGCTACGAGCTCGCGGTATCGCTGCAACTCCGCCGCGAGCGCTTTTTGGCCGAGGCCGGTGATTTTGTAATAGACCCGCCGCTCGTCGTCCATTTCAGGGTCTATCTTCTTGTCGCTCTCGCGTATCAATCCGGCCTTGATCATGCGACCAATCGAGCCGTAAAGCGGACCCGGCCCCATGTTCACCTTTCCCTGCGAGTCCGACTCGACCTGCTTCATGATTCCATAGCCGTGCCGCTCTTTCGTAGAAAGCGCGAGGAGGATATGAAGCACCGCCGGAGTGAGGGGCGCGGTAGTTTTTCTCTTTTTCATGCCTCGATACTATATCCGTGGCGGATATACGTCAAGGCCGAAATGTAGGAGCGCCGCCCGCCGGAGCAATCACAAGTGCGCGCTACCTTCTCGTTTGCTCAAAAACTCCACCGAGTTCTCTATGCCGCCTGACGGTCGGCGCTTGAGCTGCGCGCCTGCGTCGGTTCTCCGCCCGTGATCTTCACCGCGTCTGCTCCAGGCGCTTGTTGGGGAGCCGCTTTCGTAGTAGCATTGTAGTGCTACAAAGGAGGTGGTCATGGTACGCTATGTACGGCTTCGACGCATGGGCGGTTCCGTCGGTGCTACTCTGCCCAAAGATATGGCCGAACGCTTCCATCTCGAGGCCGGCGATCAGGTTCTCGTGGTCGAAACCGCTCACGGGATACTGATCAGCCCATACGATCCCGATGTTGAAGACGGGCTCGCTATCGCAGCCGAAGCGCAGCGGCGCTACCAGAGTTCGCTCCGCAAACTCGCCAAGTGAGCCGATCGGAGCCGCGCTGGGTTCCGCGCCTGGTCGTTGAGGCCGTCCATCTCGACCAGGTCCGCGAACACGGGGGTCTTATCGGCATTCGAAACGAGAACGCCGCTGAAGCTGCCCTCGCTCGAGCCAGGCAGCGCTGGGCCTACGATCCCGAGGCGGATTTGCCTCGGCTAGCTGCCGCTTATGCTGTCGGTCTGAGCTCCAATCACCCATTTCATGACGGCAACAAGCGTATCGCGTTCCTCACAGCGGTGGTATTCCTCGGACTCAACGATCTCGACTTCGTGGCACCGAATAATGAAGTCGTTGAGCGCATGATTGCCCTCGCATCGAGACAAGTCGACGAGGATGACCTGGCAGACTGGATTCGCGCTAATGTCAGGCCGATTTCCCCCTGAGACTTTTCGGATTGCCCTAACGGTCGGCGCTTGAGCTGCGCGCTGACCAGGTTCGTGTTCTCACTTCATTCACCGCGTCTGCTCCAGGCGCGTGTTAGAAGGCCGGTCTGCTTCCTGCTATGTAAGGCTGAGGGGATGTCAAACGGTGGCTGGATCGAGCCCCGCCGCGGCTATCACCCTTCCGATTTCCTCGGCGCTGGATCCGGAGGTGATCAGGGAACGGAGCAAAAGGTCGATACTCACCGAAGGGTCGCCTGCCTCCATTTTCGCTACGCGAGACTGGCTCGAGCCCACACGCTTGGCGAAGGTCGCCTGGGAGATCTTCATTTTCTGCCGACGATGCCGAAGTGCCTTCGCCAGGGACACGCGAACATCGATAAGCGCCATCTCCGCATCGCTGAGGTCCAGGAACTCCTCTGCCCCGCCCACGACCCAACCGGCGCGTTCCAGCTTCTCCTTCTTGCCCTTCTTCACGGCTTACTCCTCCTGAAGATCATAGAGCATCATATCGAGACAGCAGTGCTTTGCACTTGTCAATCACCGTCTGTGGCGTGCGCTGCGTCTTCTTGCTGAACACTTGGAGAATCAGGACGGCATCTTCATCCAGCCGGTAGACAATCCTCCACGTCTGGTCCTCATCACGGACGCGAAGCTCGTGACACCGGCGTCCAATGGATGGCATCGGACGCGACTGCGGCATGCTGAGCTTCTCTCCTCGTTGCAACATGCGGAGAAGGAAGCCTGCTTCCCTCCTGCCATCGACTGAGAAGGGCGGCGTAGTCACCTCTCCACGCAACCAGACGAGTGGTCTGTCCGTGTCGCTCACAACAGAAGATATGTCAGATTAGACATTATGTCAAGGTTGACATAGCAAGGTCCTTCTAACTCTTATTTGGCTGTTGAACCCTGCTGTCCGGCCCAGAACTGGTCTGCCTCGGCCTCCATTCTGGCCAGCCGCGTGTAGTAGTCGGGGAACTCCTTGAGGTGTGCCAGCGCGATCTTCGCCGTCACAATGAAATCATCGTCGGTGACATTCGTTTGAGGATCTCGGGCGCCGTGTTCGAGTTCTACGGTGAGCCCCAGGCGAAACTCCTCGAGCGGCACCTTCGCCCAGTCGATCCCGATGCGGTCACCGAGGGAACTGGCTTCCTCGGCAGTGAACTCCTTGGTGGACATTATCTGGCTCTCGTGTTCAAGGAATTCAGGTCCGCAGTGGTCAGAGTCTGCACGCAATAGAAACTTGGCAACGGCCTAACGGATACGCCGTTAAGCTGCAGGCACATGAAACACCTGTGCAAGCGATTGCACTCCCTGGAAACGTGTCTGACTGCTTCAACGGCTTGTTAGGCAGTGACTTGGCCGGACCCTGCCTGAACGTAAGCAGTTCCATGCAACAACAATCACTCCGGTACCGTGAAGGTTTTAAAAGACGGGGCCGCGGCAGGCAGCTCTGAGATCCATACGTACTCGCCTGGCTCAAGCGTCAGTTTGAAATAGGCTGTGTTGCCCAGTGGCATGTCCTGTACGCCCCCGACAAATGTCGCCGGCGCCGGGTTCTCCGTCGTGGATGTGAGACCCTCCACCTGATTTGCATCCATCCAGGTGACGAGCTCCTCAAGATCGCTACCACGGTCCAAGCGCGCGACATGGACGTCCTTCCCAAACAAACCGGGATTCTCCTCCTGAAAGTGCACGGCAACCAGATGTTCGCCACGAGATACGTCCCCCTCGACCACCATATCAGAGTCAGTCAGCGTTATCTGCAGGGTGGGGTTTTCCGGCGCCGCTGTCTGCGCGACGTCCTCCGTCACATGCAAGTCGGCGTGCATTCCCAGATTCCAGTGGAAGACGCCCTCGAGCGTCTTGACGTAGCACTCCAGCACATAGTTGCCGGGTTCCAGATACAGCACGGCTTCTGTCACGTAACCGGGTGACGTGAAGCCCGGTCCTCCCCGGAACACAATCTCCCCGAACCATTCCGGGAGTTTGGCGAACACCGCCGCCGCTTCGTCTGGGCGACCCGCGATTGTCAGATCCATAGACTCCTGGAACACCGGGCTGACTTCGGCAAGCAGGTCGGTGCTCGTTCGGTCTCCGGGCAAGTGGTCCAAGAACACGAAGTGGAGCATCGGACTGGCGTTCGTGAATCGGAAGGTCGTCCAACCCGCCGCCACAGTATCCGCACTTGTTACGAACCGATGTTCGTCGGCGGCAGCATCGTAGATCGCGGTAACGTCGACGACCCCGACGGATTCCTCCAGTCCTCCAGGAGTTGCCGAGTCGGAAGAATCGCCGACGCATGCAACCAGCAGGCTACCGCAAATGGCCGTCACGACTCGGATGTTTCGGGAACTGGGCATTGGTGTCTCCTGGTCATTGGGTGCACGCCCTCCGCGTCGGTGCTTCAACCCGAGAGCACCAGCCATGTCCATTCATGACAGGAGCGCTCTGTCTTCGAGCACTGCCGAACGATTTTGAGCTCAGCGGCCAGGGATATGATTACTCGAAATCAGTTCGCCTCGCTTCCCTGGTCCGCTGCAGCGAATGGTTAGGCCGCCCAAAAAAGATATGGGAAAAATTAACTAGCATCTCTGTCTCCTCTAAATACTAAATGGAAATAACCGTATCCAAAGGCAAATAAAAGATATAGAGCCACATTTGTCCATCCAAGTACATTGAAGACCCCTGAAATTTGAGCCTGTAAAGCCAGCATGAAAACCAAGGCATTACCAAGAAATAGCAACAATACTAATGTTCTCAATATCTTGGATCCAACGTCATTGCGAGAAGACCACATGATTATACTTAGCTGAATATTGCCAATTCCAAACACCCTTGCCGTGAGAAGCCCGGTTGAATTCGTAGACGTGCCGTAAACGTAGAGCATCCATGCAGGTACGAGGAGAAATCCTAGTCCAAATATAAACAAAAAAATCGAATGTATCGAAATGAAAGTGCTAAGTTTCATGCTCTACTTACCTAGATACGCTCTGATCAGATGAGGACCGTAAGACGTTTCTTACAAAGGGACATTATTGATATAGCGGCCTAACGGATTTGTGCTTCAGCTGCGCGGCCGTGTGGCTGCAGCTCTGGTCCCAATGGTATACCGCGCCAGCTGCTAACGCTTGTTAGAGAACCGCTTATCGTAGCTCGTTCTCCACTAGGTTCAGAATGCGCCGCGCGGCGTCTTGTGCCGCGGTCACACGCTCAATCGCCCTAATCGACGAGTTCATTCGCTCTTCAACCGCGTTCTCGAAGCGCATCGACCGAAGAAGCTGCGGGTAACGCCGAGCGAAACGGCTCTCGCTTAGGTCCACGCCCTCGTACCTCGGACTAACATTCACGTCGAGTGTCACGACAGGGACATAGTCCCAAAGGAAGGGCAACAGGCGCTGATCCATCTGTCTGAATGCATCGCGCTCCTCCTCGCGGAGGTCCGCTACGTTTGTCTGCCAGCGCGCCAACTCGCGGCGCAATGTGGCGCTCTCCAGTAAATCGATTTGGCCCGAAGCAATCAGGGCGTCGTACGTAGCCGTAACGGGGAAGACCTTCGGGTAGGCTATTAGGGCCATGACCAACGTGTCCATGACCAGGTCCGAATCGATCTGACTAGCTTCGGGACCCGTCATGGCGAGCACTTGCACCGACGCGTCCCGGACTTCGGCGTGTTCTGATACGACCGAGGTGAGCCGTCCGAGGTTCTCGACGAAGTCGTCCCTCAGCCCTTCCAGGGCCTCCGTTTCGGCAGCATGCTCGCCTCGCTCGTTCCACCACGCCTCAATGCCAAAGGCCAGCAGAATGCTGATGATGATGACAAGCCCCTCCGCTACTACCCTTTTCGATCGCCAACTCTTGAGGACTTGGGTCATGGATCTCCACCGAGAAGCGGCTCTCTAAC
>JAUVSF010000270.1 GCA_030597245.1 Acidobacteriota bacterium | reverse complement strand
TTGACGGTGTTCTTGACCCCGTCCCTTGTTCCCTTCTTTGGAGGCACCTATTTCCCTCCAATCGATGTCTCCGGGCGTCCCGGATTCGGCACGGTTCTGAGCTCGGTACGTGCCTTCTATGACCGGAGGAAGAAAAAGATCGACAGTGATCGTGCCAAGATCACCGGAGCCCTCAGCCAAACTGGGCACCTGAAACTCGACAGTGCCGAACCCAGTCGGGAAGTCCTGGGGCAAGCGGCTGATGGCCTGCTCAGGCAACTCGATCCTCGCCACGGAGGTTTCGGGGATGCGCCCAAATTCCCCTCTTCAATGGCCTTGAGTTTCCTCATGAGATGGCACAAGAGGACTTCGAACAAAGTAGCTCTCGATGCCGTCCGGCTGTCGTTGGACAAAATGGCGGAAGGAGGAATCTACGACCACCTTGGAGGGGGCTTCCACCGATATGCGGTTGATGAGCGCTGGTTCGCGCCGCATTTCGAAAAAATGCTCTATGACAACGCCTTGTTGGCCTCGACTTATCTGGAAGCGTATCAGTTGACTGGGGACGAAAACTACCGACGGGTCGTCGAAGAGATACTGCAGTACGTAGAGAGGGATATGCGGCACCCTGCCGGAGGCTTCTATTCAGCCGAAGATGCCGATAGTGAGGGGCAGGAAGGTCTCTTCTATGTATGGGACTACAATGAAATCCGCGAACTGCTTTCCAGTGAATCCTGTGATGTCTTCTGTGACTACTACGGCGTTTCTGAAGTCGGGAACTGGGAAGGTCGAAACATTCTCCATAAAAGACGGGAACTTTCACACCTGGCGGCGGATCACGCGAAGTCGGAGGAAGAACTGAGGAGTCTGCTGAGATCGGCTCGAGATCTTCTCCTGGAGCGAAGGAAGCAAAGAGTCCGCCCCGGACTTGACGATAAGATTCTGGCGTCGTGGAACGGGCTCATGTTGACAGCCTTTTCGAAGGCAGCATTCGTTCTTGGCGACAAGCATGCCTTGGACATCGCAACAGAAAACGCCACGTTTCTGGCCGAAGAAATGATCTCAAAGGGCCGACTTCTCCGGGCTTGGAAGGACGGGGTACCAAAGTTGAATGGGTATCTGGAGGACTACGCCCAGACGATTGAAGGCTTCCTCACGCTTTTTCAAGTCGAAGGCGATTTCAGATGGCTGAATCTGGCAAGGGAACTGACAGAAACTCAGTTACGGCTCTTCTGGGATTCTCAGTCTGCGGATTTCTTCTTCACGTCAGCTGATCACGAAAAGCTCCTGATCAGGCCAAAGGAGCATTTCGATAACGCTACCCCGAGTGGCAACTCCACCTCTGTCCTGAACCTGCTGACACTGGCTCACATCACAGGCGAAAGTACATATCGGACAAAGGCCGAACAGATGCTCGATCGGATGGGCTCCGCCCTGGGACGATTTCCTAGCGCCCTTGGCAACTGGCTCGCGGCAGCCGACTTCAACCTCGGACCTGTCGTTGAAGTTGCGGTCCTTGGGGATGAGCCGGGCCGCCGGCGACTCCTGCAACCCCTTCGAGAAGCGTTCTTACCCAACAAGGTCATCGTTGCAGCAGATGATCTGGAAGCCGAGGAGAATCGTCTCCCCATTCTTGAGGGGCGACAGGCCATTGAAGGAGAGGCTACTGCCTTCGTTTGCCGGGCATACACGTGCAGGGAACCGACAGCCGATCCAGAACGCTTACGAGTAATGCTAAGCGAGTTCTAGGAGTCTGCATCACGCCCGGGTAGTTCGAGAAACCTCCTGTTTAGTTTGGTGAGTGCCTCTGCTCGATGGGAAACGGAATTCTTCTGCGAGGCTTCCATTTCGGCAAACGTCTTTTCTGCTGGAGGGTAGTAGAACACCGGATCATAGCCAAACCCCCCTTCCCCTCGCGGTTCGGTCGTAATGTAGCCACAGACCTCTCCCACTACTTCTATCAATGCGCCTTCCGACAAAACGACACAAATGGCACAAACGAAGCGTGCGGTTCTCAACCTTTTGGCCTCGGCGGAATCAAGATGTTTGAGCTCCGTGAGAAGTCGATCGATTCTTGCCCGGTCATCGCGGGCGTACCGGGCCGAAAGCACCCCCGGCCTCCCACCGAGGGCATCTACTACTAAACCGGAATCGTCGGCTATCGTAGGGACCTTGGTCAAATGCCAGTAGTGAAGTGCTTTTTTGCGAGCGTTTTCCTCGAACGTCGCTCCATCTTCAGTCGCAGTGGGAAGATCGTTGAACTCCGAGAGGGAAACCAACTTCACACCCAAGTCCCCCAGGACGGCTTCCAACTCCCGCAGCTTACCCTTATTCTGTGTCGCCAGAAGCAGTCGCAATGTTGAACTCTTGAAAGCTGACGAGGTCTTCACCAAATCTGGTTGTGAGGACCTCTTTCTGTAGCTTGACGAGGCGGTCTATTCCTGCCTCTGCAAAATCGACTAATTGATTCAGCTCGGCGCGGCTGAAAGGGACGCCTACTGCAGTTCCCTGGACCTCGACGAAATCACCCTGCCCCGTCATAACCACGTTCATATCAACCTGGGCATTCGAGTCTTCTCCATAGTTCAGATCTAGGAGTGACTCACCGTCGAGAATCCCCACGCTCACAGCAGCAACATAGTCCAGGAACGGCGGCTTTTCGATGTCTCCCCGACGCACCATCTCTTCCAGTGCAATCGCCAGAGCGACGAAAGCTCCCGTGATGGAAGCGGTTCGGGTCCCTCCGTCCGCTTGAATGACATCGCAATCGATCCAGACAGTCTTCTCACCCAAAGCGTCCAAATCAACAACCGAACGCAGGGCTCTCCCAATTAGCCGCTGGATCTCCTGCGTGCGGCCCGAAGGCCTCCCCTTGGAAGACTCCCTGATCATTCTGGTTCCCGTCGACCGGGGGAGCATCCCATACTCTGAAGTCACCCAGCCACTTCCAGTTCCCCGGCGAAAGTGGGGGACTTTCGCCTCGACACTTGCCGAACAGATCACTCGTGTGTCACCCCATTCAATCAGGACTGATCCTTCAGGATGTGAGATGTAATCAGGAACGATTCGGACGGAACGTAAGGCGTCCGCTGAACGCCCATCTGCGCGTACTGACATTCCGAGTATTCTACATGAAGGGCTCTTCGATAGAAACGTGCCCTGCCAGAGTCCGGCGTTGCTTACCTTCCACCAAGAAGAACACTCTCTTGACTTGGGGAACATTCTCCCGAAGGGAGCGCGTGATCGACTCGATAACGGCTAACTCCCAAGTCACGCCACCGAGTATCCCCTGAACTATTTCCTGACTCAGATCAACAACAGCCGTTCCGTCATCAAGAAGATACAGTTGCCTGAGATGCCCCTTCGGTGAGAACGTCCGGAGGCGCACTCGCTGCGCTCCCGATCCACTCTCCACACCCTTACTCTCTGCCAGCAATTCTTGGACGATCTGACGTGCCGTAAGAATTGGGTCCCCGGTTTCGAACACGGTGCGCTCTTCCTTGCGCAGGAAATTCTTTCCGGAGTCCGTGGCCCCCGGGCGGTACACATAGAGTGTGACCTTCAACTCCCCGGTGCTCCTGTCTTCCAGAACTTCAGGCTCCAGATCCAATTCTTGCGCCACTTCCTCTCGGATGGCGAGCTGCCGATCTCGCTCTGAGACAAACAGGTAATAAGAAACCCCGATTGCCACGACAACCAGGGCCAGGGCCACAACGATCCATTTCCCTTCTCTCATCGGCTCTCCAGGAACTTCCTGATAACCTGAACTATTGTGTAGGCGAGAGTTTCCTGAAACTGGTCGTTTCCGAGCATCTCAAGATCCTCGGGATTTGTGAGGAATCCGGCTTCCACCAGCACTGCCGGCGCCATTACAGGGGCCAGCACCGCCAGGCGCGCCTCGACTACTTTATTCTGAATACCAAATAACTTGTTCAACTCCGTTTGCATGAGATTCGCAAGTCGGCGACTGCCGTTAAGGTAGCCGATTTGGCCCTCATTCCAGCGTACCAACTCCGGGTGATCGTTTTCTTCGCCTCCACCGTCCTCTGGTTTTGTTTGGGCAACCCTGAACTCTGCAGGAGGCGGGTCATAGATGTACACAACCGCACCCGAGGTCTGAGGCAAGGGAGCTCCCCCGACGTGAACGCTTACGAAGACTTTGGCACGATGGAAGTTCCCCACGGCGCTTCGCTGTTCAGCGTTGAGATCCACGTCTCGAAATCGTGTGAGACGAACACCTTCTCCGGACGCAACCAGCCGCTGCTCAATCTTTCGAGCAAGCACCAGGGCGAGTCCTTTTTCCAGAACATCCTGATAGACATCGACTCCGTAGTCCTCGCCTCCGTGTCCCGGGTCAACCACGATCACCGGAATTCTGGGCTGCTGTCCCGGATCCTCATCGGTCGGCTCCCGTGAAGTACCGGATCCGGCTGCAGCAGGAAGATCCACAGTGGCAGCTGAACCGGCAGCGCTTCTCGCCGTCCCGGGCCTCGGGAATATATCTAACACCAGACGCGGAGGATCACTGAGTCGGGACTCTCGAAATGAATAGAACCGGTCCCCTTTTTCCACCCGGAACGTACCAAACGCTTCCTCAGGGACAAACTTCACTGAACCGATAAGATCTTGGTCAGGGGAATCCGCAATGGAATCAGCGTTGACGAGATACTCACCGTACCTGACCTCCACGTAGTCGCGAAATTCCTGGACAGTTGTCACTCCGGCACGGCTCGAACGAAATACCACCGAGAGATGATCACGATAGTTCAGGAACTCCACTCTGACGCGGTTTCTCCCCACCCCCTGAACACGATAGGTTCCATCACTCTCCTTGGTCAGTCTGAGATTGAGGATTCCCGGGAGCACCTTCTCCAGAAAATCGGCAGGAACGTACCAATTTCCCTTACTTCGACGCCACACGGGTCCCGTGAGCAGGATGTACTGATCTCCGAGATGAACCAGCGGCCGACCATCCAGAAGCGAGAGCGTACCCCGAGGGCCGAAAACATCGATCCGACTGGAGGTTTCGTTGGTGCTGAGCTCGAGAACCGCTGCTATATCTCGTAAGCGAAAATACGATTTGCCATCTCTTGTAGCACCCTCAACACGATGGCTCTCCTGCCCGACACGAAGCGTAAGGTCCTGAGCCATCAAGGAATGTGTCAACGCCGCAAACAACAGGATCAGCCAGAAATTCAACAGGATTTTGCGCCTCAACCTGAACATCACAAATCATTATAAAGTTTAGGCCACAACTTCGCAGGGGATTCTCTCGGCCGTCCCAACACTAGGTCGATAAGATCTTTAGAATGCGTAGTTCCAGCTTCAGCGCTGTGAAGACCACAACATCTCCCCCGGCAAGGTGTTTCTCTGTTTCGCTGTAGTTAGACTGAACTGAAAGATGCAGCTGTCAGGGGAGGAAGCTCTAGCCGGAAACCCGACCTACCGAGTCCAGAAGCCGTTACAGGTTGACAGCCCTGCCAAACTCCACCAGTTCAGACTCTTTGACTTCTCTGACCTTTGAGGTTGCTCGAGAAATCTCGGTAGCCAGATTTGTGTGTAAGGAGTGCCCGGCCTTGAAAGCCCGGATACGACCAAGTAGCGGACGTCCACAAAGAGAGACGTCGCCGATAAGATCCAGAACCTTGTGTCTCACGAACTCGTCGGGAACTCTGAGTTCACCATTCATGATCCCGGTCTTATTGAGTACTACCGCGTTTTCCAGGCTGCCGCCACGTATTAATCCCTTCTTTAGCAGTTCCTCAACTTCTTCGTAGAAGCCAAAAGTTCTGGATAGCGCGACCTCCCTGGCGTAGATCTCAGGTGTAATCTCTCCATCATACGTCTGACAACCAATGGCAGGGTGATCAAAGTCAATCTCGTAAGTGACGTGAAACCCCGAGTACGGCTCAATACAAATCCACTTATCCGCCTCCTCCAACCGAATGGGCTGCTCAACCACCAGGTAAGTCCTCTCGGCGTCCTGACTTACTACACCCGCCTGACGGAAGAGGTTTACGAAGGGAAGTGCCGAACCATCCAGAATGGGAACCTCAAGGGAATCTATGTCGATATACAGATTGTCCAGCCCAAAACCGTATACAGCCGACAAGAGGTGTTCCACGGTCGAGAGCATGACTCCCCGCTTCATCAGTGTCGTCGCCAGAACGACTCTTGACACCCACTGCCGCCGGGCCTCAATCTCGAAGTTCTGGAGATCAACCCTCCGGAACACAATTCCGGTCCCGGGAGGTGCAGGTCTTAACTCGAGAGACACCTCGCAGCCCGTGTGTAATCCTATTCCCGATACTCGAACCGGATCTTGAATGGTTTTCTGCATACTCTGCATACGTTATGACTCGACAAATATACATGCACGGACTGGTCCAGTTACTGAGCGGCCCTAGTCCACAGTAGTTCTCACTCACGCGCCCGAGAAACGCGGATAAAGTGTGTCTATTCTTCACCCTGAGTGTTGCTAAGTGCCAACAGTTAGCTAGCTTTTCTCACCAGGTTGCGTAGCGATGGAGGCCGCCTTTGGCTGGTTTAAAGCCCTCCGGACAAGGTGCCGCTTGAAACGTGGGCACTTCCCCAGCCTTGGGACGATGGGGACCTTCCAGCTGCAGTCGGTCGGAGCTGGGAGCCCCGCTGCCGGCAAAGATGAGGCCGTGGCAAGATCAAGACAACACTTTACGGAGTCCAACGGACAGCATGTGTACAGCCCAGGGCGGGTGCCCGACAAAGGAGGCCGGCAAGCCC
>JAUVSF010000003.1 GCA_030597245.1 Acidobacteriota bacterium | reverse complement strand
GACACTCCTTTCCCACTAACATCCGCCACGGCTACCACGATACGCCCGTCAGGGCAGCGAAAGATGTCGTAGAAGTCACCACTTATGCCCTGCGCCGGTATGCATACGGCAGCGAAACAGAGCCCTGCATCCTCGGGAAACCTGGTAGGAAAAAGCGCAGTCTGGACTTCCCTTGCGAAATTGAGCTCCGCAGCCTTGCGAGCTAATTCGTGCCGACTCTCTTTCAATTCCAACTGAACTCGGTACAGAGACACGAGTAGAATCGCCACTGCTGTTGTACCTCCAAAAGTCAAACCCCAGATGAGCAGTGTGGGACTGGGCAGCTGATCGCGGCCGACAAACAGCAAAGCGACGATGGCAGCCAGGAAACCCAGCAGATAGACATTCCCTCTCAGGGACTGTACCCAGTCTCCCTGCCACCAACCGTCCATCTGCTCAGTTCCGATGCGACCCTGTTGTTCGTTCATTTACTGACGTGATTCCAACCGGATTCCAATGAGAATCCGCCCCGAAAGACTAAGATCTCCCCGAGGAGTCCGTGCGGCAAGAAGAAAGAGACCACAAGACTCCCGAGTGATATCTGAGTTGAGATTATAGCGTGTCTCTACGAATTGATCTCGAAGCGGCCCAAATCATGCGCAATCTGAGGCGAGTTCTTGACAGGTTCTTTAAGAGTTTCCTTCTGTGTCACGAGCCCGATGAACCGGCTTGAACTCCCCCTCCCTCTCGAACATAATCAGCGCGTGACTAAGCAAGAATCCGCCTCGTTTTCTTTTGCCTATCGGCATGTTGGCCCAAGGCCATCCGATATCACGGAAATGCTGCAGACGCTCGACTGTTCGACACTCGATCATCTGATCGACAAAACAGTTCCCCGATCAATCCGGCTCGAGCGTCCCCTGGATATTGGGGAGGCCAGATCCGAGGATGAGGTCCTGGAAATGGTTCGTGGGCTGGCCGCTCAGAATGAGGTTTTCCGGTCCTTCATTGGAATGGGATATTACGACACCATCACGCCTGCTGTTATTCAACGTAACATCCTTGAAAATCCCGGCTGGTATACGCAGTACACCCCGTACCAGGCTGAAATCTCTCAGGGACGACTCGAAGCGCTGCTGAACTTTCAGACGGTGGTTTCAGACCTGACCGGGCTGGCGATCTCCAATGCATCTCTGCTCGACGAGGGAACGGCTGCTGCCGAAGCAATGTCGCTGTGCTACTCCGCGGCCGGATCTGCTGATGGAAACTGCTTCTTTGTTTCAGACACCTGTCACCCTCAGACAATCGACGTTGTCAGCACTCGGGCTGAGAGCCTGGACATCGAGATTGTCGTGCAGGATTACCGCTCCGTAGCCTGGTCGGAGGATTTCTTTGGTGCCTTGGTGCAGTATCCCGATACGGGTGGGGAGATCCACGACTATACGGAATTCGCCGGCCAGGTGCACTCAAGGGGAGCTTTACTTGTCTGCGCAGCAGATCTTCTCAGTCTGACTTTGCTGCGTCCCCCTGGAGAGTGGGGCGCTGACGTCGCTGTTGGCAGTGCCCAACGGTTTGGCGTGCCGCTCGGGTATGGGGGCCCTCATGCAGGATTTCTTGCCGTCCGGGAAGAATTCAAGCGACTCATCCCTGGCCGGGTTGTCGGAGTTTCAAAAGATGTTTCCGGCCGGCCGGCCCTTCGCCTGGCGCTCCAGACCCGCGAACAGCACATCCGTCGTGACAAGGCCACCAGCAACATCTGTACGGCACAGGTACTGCTCGCCATCATGGCTTCCATGTACGCCGTATATCACGGAGCGGACGGCCTGAGAGAAATGGCATCAGGAATCCGTGGCAGGACCGCCCTGTTGGCTGCGGGGCTGAATCAGCTCGGAATTGAAATCCGAACGACCCGGTTCTTTGATACGCTGCAAATAGAGGCTGGGAACCCCGAGCAGATCCGGTTACGGGGCTTACAGCGGCGGATCAACCTGCGTTATTACCCTGACGCCTCGGTGGGGGTTTCCATCGACGAAGCCACACGCGACTCAGACATTGAGGCCATCCTGAAGGTCGTTTCCGGCCAAGATACTCTCCCCTTTGAGCTGGCTGAACTTGATGCCGGCGAGTATGAATTGGACATTGCGTTGAACCGCGAAACGACTTACCTGGCGCATCCGGTTTTCAACCAATACCGCTCCGAGACAGAGCTTTTTCGGTACATCCATCGTCTACAAAGGGGTGATCTTTCCCTCACGACCTCTATGATCCCTCTCGGTTCTTGCACCATGAAACTGAATGCGGCCGTGGCGATGCTTCCCATTACGTGGCCTGAGTGGAGTCGCATGCATCCTTTTGCACCACCCGATCAAGCCAAGGGCTACGCCGCTCTTATAGAGGATCTGGAGAAGATGCTTTGTGAGATCACCGGTCTGACGGCAGTCTCATTACAGCCAAATTCCGGCGCCCAGGGCGAATACACGGGCCTCCTTGCGGTCACTCGATACCATCTCGCCCAGGGCCATGAGAACCGGAACGTATGCCTTATACCTCGTTCGGCTCACGGTACTAATCCGGCGAGTGCTGTGATGGCAGGACTGAAGGTCGTCACCGTGAACTGTGCCGAGAACGGTGACGTAGACCTCGTAGATCTGAGTCAAAAAGCCGAGAAGTATCGGGACAATCTGTCGGCTCTAATGGTGACTTATCCTTCGACACACGGGGTTTTTGAAGAAGCGATTCGCGAAATCTGCAGCATCATTCACGAACATGGTGGCCAGGTGTACATGGACGGTGCCAACATGAATGCGCTGGTCGGAATCTGCAGACCGGGAGAATTCGGCGTCGATGTCTGCCATCTAAACCTTCACAAAACCTTCAGCATTCCTCATGGCGGCGGGGGCCCGGGGGTTGGTCCGATCGCTGTAGCTTCACACCTTACCCCCTTTTTGCCGGGGCACTTTCAGCTCCCGGGAGGGATCACCGAAACCGGACCCGTTTCTTCAGCGCCGTTTGGCTCGGCCGGAATCCTGCCGATCTCCTGGGCGTACATGAAGCTGATGGGTTCCGGAGGCCTGACCAGGGCAAGTCAGGTGGCCATCCTCAACGCAAACTACATTGCAACCCGCCTTCAGGATCACTTCCCGGTACTCTACAGAGGCCGGAATGGAACCGTGGCTCACGAATGTATCCTGGACTGTCGGGCCTTCCGTAAAACAGCTGGAGTTACGGTTGCCGACATCGCAAAGCGCCTGATGGATTACGGATTTCACGCGCCCACGGTTTCCTGGCCGGTGGTTGAAACCCTAATGGTTGAACCCACGGAAAGTGAGTCGAAGCAAGAACTTGACCGCTTCTGTTCGGCGATGATATCCATCCGGAAAGAGATTGAGGAGATCGACAAAGGTCTGGCCGGTCCGACGGACAATGTCCTCAAAAACGCTCCTCACACGGCGGAAATGATCGCTTCCGACTCGTGGGCACATCCGTATTCCAGGCAGAAAGCCGCTTTCGCTGCCCCCTGGCTCAGAGGGAACAAGTTTTGGACCGTTTGTGGCCGGATCGATGACACCTATGGAGATCGAAACCTGTTCTGCACCTGTGTACCAACTGAAGAGTATGATGAAGGGTGATGCGTGACGGTAGTAAGTAGTCAGATGTGGGGATACCGGATACCGGATACCGGATACCGGATACCGGTAGAAATGATGTCTTTTTCGGGGTGACATTTTCTTGGTGTCCTTGGTGACTTGGTGGTAAATCCCACCACAACCGAAGCTTTATTAAATGAACAAAGCTGCCAGTCGAAACGTACGAAACGTGGGCAAAGAAGCGACAGTTTGAGGTAGTGAATGGGTGTTCGTTACGGATTTCTCCTAGAATCGACGAGAATCGCGCTTCAATCGATCTTTACCCACAAACTCCGCACCTTCCTGACACTCCTTGGAATCATAATCGGAGTCGCGTCCGTGATGGTTGTCGGCGCAGGCATCGAAGGCCTTGAGACTTACGTGATGGACACCGTCTCCCGAACTCTCGGCAGTGATTCCTTCATCGTCGCCAAGTTTGCTCAACTGGGTCATGTCACTCAGGAAGACTGGGAGAAAATGGTCCGTCGGAACAAAGATATCCGTGTCTCCGATATTCCTTTTGTCAGGGAGTTCTGCACGGCCTGCGGGGAGATCGCCGGGGAGATTCGAACCACGCGGACGCTTTACTACGGATCGAACGAAATCTTCGGTACGCGGGTGATGGGAGCCACTGCGAATCGAGTCATGCTCGGGAACCAGGCCCTCGCTGAAGGTCGTTACTTCGTCGACGAAGAGGTCCGTCGATCACGCTCCATCTGTGTGATTGGCTGGGATGTCTACGAGAAGTTTTTCGATGGTATGGACGCGATCGGAAAGACCATTAAACTCGGACCTCATCCTTTCCAGGTAGTCGGCGTGCTGGAGAAGCTCGGATCTAGTTTCGGCCAAAGCCTTGATAACAATCTCCACATCCCGATCTCCAGTTACCAGAAGATTTACGGAAGCCGCAGCAGTATCATGATTCGCGGTAATGCTGTCAGTCGTGCGCGCTTCGACCGCGCCCTTCAGCAGGTGCGTACGGCCATGCGGATTCGTCACAAGCTCGGGCCGGCCGAAGAGGATACTTTCGGCCTGATCTCCACTAAAGAGATCAACTCCTTCGTGGACGAGTTTACCCAGATGATTGCTGTTGTTGTGGTTCCGATTACACTCATCTCCCTGGTTGTCGCGGGCATCGTCGTGATGAATATCATGCTGGTTTCCGTAACTGAGCGAACCTTTGAGATCGGCTTGCGGAAATCTCTGGGCGCGCGCCGACGAGATATTCTCAACCAATTCTTGATTGAAGCCTTCTTTCTCGCTGCTTCCGGAGGCGTTATCGGACTCGGACTTGCTGCCATAGTCTCCCGGATCATCGAGATGGTGACGCCAATGACGATGACAATCAGTCTGAGCTATGTCATTCTTTCGGTCGGTGTATCGGGAGGAATCGGGATCGTTTTCGGGATTTACCCCGCCTTCTCTGCTTCGAAGCTGGATCCGATTGAAGCTCTGAGAGAAGACCGATGAACGCGAATCAGTACAAAGAAAACATCAGGATGGCTCTGGGCACACTTCGTTCTCACAAAATGCGGAGCGTACTCACGGTTCTGGGCGTCATCATCGGTGTCATGACGGTTATCGTCATCGCTTCGATTCTGACCGGAATGCGCAGCAGTATCATCGGTTTGGTTGAACAATACGGCACGCACAATATTTATGCCTTTCACCTCACGACCGGTCCTCAATTCGGGCGCCGTAACCGTGAGGAGTGGCAGCGGAAACCGCTCAAGACCGAGGATGTGGTCGCCATCAAGAACGAGTGTCCTTCAGTCCAGGATGTTGGCTATTTTGGATTCCAGTTCGGTAACCCAAACGTTCAGTACAAAGGCGATCGTTTCCGAAATGCCGCCTTACAGGGAGTTTCACCGTCGTTGGCGGCCGTCACTAATGTGTCCCTTTCCGAGGGTCGTTTCATCAGCCCGGTTGATGATCTGCGACGTACCAACGTGGCCGTGATCGGCGTCAATATCGTGGAGGCCCTTTTTCCCTTCTATGAGACGGTGGTGGGAAGAAGGATACTGATTGATGGAAATCAGTTCACGGTTATCGGAACCCTGGAGAAACGAAAGGCAACCTTCTTCGGCTCCTCGGATGAAGACAACATCATCTACATTCCCTATCGCACGTTACGCAAGACGTCTCCTCGCAGCGACTTCCTGTTGATCGTAGCCAACGCGAAGGAGGGACACCTCGCACGCGCCCTCGACGAGATCGAAGCCGTGCTCAGGCGGCAAAGAGGCGTCCCTTATAATGAGTCGAATGATTTCGATCTGACCACCTCAGACCAGTTCGTGGAACAGTTCGATCAGATCACTTCCACGATAGGGCTCGCCGCGATCGCAATCTCAGGAGTGGGCCTCCTGGTCGGCGGGATTGGAGTGATGAACATCATGCTGGTCTCGGTAAGGGAAAGAACTCGCGAGATCGGTATTCGAAAAGCGATAGGCGCAAAGCGGAAAGACATAGTCTTTCAGTTCCTGTTCGAAGCCATTACTCTCAGTACCAGCGGTGGGATCATTGGGATTGTCCTGGCGGTCATCTGCAGTTACGTCATACTCTGGTTCCTTCCCAGCATTCCTGCTTCGATACCGATGTGGGCGGTAGTGACGGGGTTCAGTGTATCTGTATCGGTCGGCCTGATTTTCGGAGTCTGGCCGGCTGTCAAGGCATCGAAGTTGGATCCGATTGAATCGCTGCGGTATGAGTGAGGTTTGAGGCTTGAGGGTGCGTTGCCCAAACGAACACGACAACCCAAGCCTAAGCTCGAAGCTCGAGATTCATTTCACGCAAAGTCCGCAAAGCTCGCAGAGGGTTTAGAAGAACAAAAGACAAGCCCGCGCTGAAACGGGCAGACTTCCCTTTGCGCGCTCCGCGTTCTTTGCGTGAGAAACCTTGGCGCCTTAGCGTGAGGCCAGTCTCCCGTCAGCTCGCAATGTGACGACTGAGGGTTGCCTGGAGGTCGGCCACGGTATACGGCTTTGTCAGAATCTCATTCACTCCGGCCTCTCTCAGTTCAGCTTCCGAGATGGGAACAGCTTCAGCCGTAACCGCCACAATCGCAACATCTTTCAGAGGGCTTTGCCTCACTTCGGAGATCAGAGTGAGTCCCGTGCCGTCAGGCATCAGCATATCCACTACGACCACAGCCGGTTGAAAGTCGAAAAGGTCTTTCAGATAGCCTTTGCCGGCTACACAGGCATGCACTTCGTATCCGAGACTCTGAAGAATAAACTTCATGGAATAGATGTTCTCGGCACTCTCCTCGAGAATGGCAATCCTCGCCTCTGAAGGCTTTAACGCGTCAGGGTTCTTCATTCCGATCCCAGTCTTTCCTGGAGCAGTTGGTTAACCAGCTTTGGATTAGCCTGACCCTTGGTTTCCCGCATCACTTGACCGACGAAGAATCCGATTAACCCCAGTTTACCATTGCGATAGGCAGTCACCTTGTCCGGATTTGCTTCGAGTACAGCCGTCACAATCTCCGTCAGTTGATCTGCACTGCTGATCTGTTTCAACCCTTCTCTGGAAACGATTTCTCCCGGCTCGTCTCCTGATTCAAACATCTTGGAGAACACATCCTTGGCCATTTTCCCGCTGATCGTTCCTTCGTCCACGAGCTTCACGAGCGCTGCCAGATGTTCAGGTGAAACAGGGCATTCCTTGATATCAAGATTGTCGAGCTTCAGATCTCTGGTCAGATCTCCAGCCATCCAATGCGAGAGAGCTACCGGCCGGCGATAGTGTGAGAGAGCTTTCTCAAAATAGTCGGCGAACCTCCGTGATTGAGTCAGCAAAAGTGCGGACTCGTTGTCCAGCCCAAATTCCGTTACAAATCGTTGCCTTCGCGCCTCGGGCAATTCCGGAATCTCATCTCGAAGTTCATCGAGCCACTCCTGGGAAATGACAACGGGAAGCAGGTCGGGTTCAGGAAAGTACCTGTAATCGTGGGCTTCCTCCTTACTCCGCATCGTCATGGTCGTCTGGCTTGTTTCATCCCAAAGCCGAGTTTCCTGCTCAATCCGCTTCCCCTGGCGCACGATCCGAATCTGGCGTTCGATCTCATAATCAAGGGCCTTCTTCAGGAACCGGAAGGAGTTGAGGTTCTTTATTTCGGTCTTGGTACCCATGGTCGAAGAGCCCAGGGGACGCACTGAAATGTTGGCATCACAACGAAGGCTGCCTTCTTCCATGTTCCCGTCGCAAACTTCAAGGTATAGCAGCACGCGACGAAGATAGCTCAGGAACTCGTAGGCTTCGTTCGAAGACCGGAAGTCGGCTTCGGTGACGATCTCGGCCAAAGGCACTCCGGTGCGGTTCAAGTCAACGCGGGTATCACCGCCTGGCGCATGGATCGACTTTCCGGCATCGTCTTCAAGATGGAGACGATTGATGCGAAACTTCTTAGACCTCGAGATCTTGTCCTCTGAACGCGAGAATTCAATCTCGATCTCTCCATCCTCCGCAAGAGGGCAATCATACTGGGAGATCTGATAGCCCTTGGGCAAGTCAGGGTAGAAGTAGTTCTTCCTGGCGAAGATTGACCTGAGATTCAACCGGCATCCGAGCGCCAGACTTGCCTTTGCGGCCATGGCGACAGCCTCGCGATTCAGCACGGGCAAGGCGCCGGGCAGGCCGAGACATACGGGGCAAGTGTTCGAGTTCGGAGCTGCACCATACTTGGTGCTACAGCTGCAGAAGATTTTGCTCTTCGTCAGCAGCTGGGCGTGGACCTCCAAACCGATGACAGACTCAAACTCCATCGCGAAACTCCTTTTCGAGTATTCGCAAAGCCGCGGCTTCTGCTGCCGAAGCTTCTCCTGGAAATGAAATCCAGTGGACGTCTTCCTCTTTCCTGAACCAAGTCATTTGGCGTTTCGCATATCGCCGTGTCGCTCGTTGAGTTAACTCGATAGACTCTTCCAAATTCAACTCACCTTGAATCACAGCCACGGCATGACGATATCCCAGAGCCTCAAAACCCTTTGAATCCGGGGAGAATCCGGCCAGAAGAAGCCTCTCCGTTTCCTGCACAAAACCTGCGTCAAACATGCTCTGGACGCGCCGGTTGATTCTATCATAGAGCTCTTCTCGCGGAAGGTTCAGACCAATCTTCGCGACTGAAAACCCTGTTATCGGAACTTGATCTTTCTGGAGCTCCGAAATTGGATCTCCCGTGACTAGATTCACCTCGAGGGCTCTCACAATTCTCAATTGATCATTAACCTGAATCCGGGCAGCAGAGGCTGGATCTTTTCGCGCCAGCATCCGGTGAAGGAACTCGGCACCTCTGCGGCGGGAGATCTCATTCAACCGTACTCTCAGATCAGGCTTTTTACCGGGTCCCGGAAAGATCCCTTTCAGCAGGGCTCTCAGGTAAAGGCCTGTTCCTCCAACTACCAACGGGATCTTTCCCCGAGCCGCCACTTCGGAACAGACACGGCGGGCATCGTCCATGTAGGCGCCGGCACTGTAGAATTCGTCCAGGTCAATTACGTCATACAGATGGTGGGAAACCAATGCCATGTCCGCCCGACTTGGCTTCGCAGTACCGATGTTCAGGTGACGGATCATCTGCATGGAATCACAATTGACGATCTCACCACCGACACGTTGCGCCAATTTCAGGGCGAGACAGCTTTTCCCCGAAGCGGTTGGACCCAGAATGGCAATCAGCGGATGTCCTGCAGCTGATTCACTTCGATTCCCGGCATCAGACTCCACCGAAAACATACTCCAAACAGTTTTACAGCGTTGAGAGGGTCAGTACCACTTCGCTATGGCCGTTCCCGGATAATAGTGTCTCAGAATCTCGTCATAAGTTCTGCCCTTTCGGGCCAGATCGACGGCTCCCATTTGACAAAGGCCGACCCCATGGCCCCATCCTCTCCCCTCAACTCTAATCTGCCGGAGATATCCATCAGATCCCTCGACCGCGTCCATGTCGGTAATCAGGTTGCTCCGCAGCCCCAGCGCGAAACGAATATCATTTCCCTTCAACATCTTCGTTCCGGCGCTCCCCACAAACTCCATCTCCACAGTTCTCTCGGACCTTCCATAGGCAATTGGCAAAAGCCTCACGAGCCTTCCTACACCTGCATAGCGATTCAGGGATTCCTGAATCTCATCAAGGTCAATGGTTTCCTTCCAGGAGTAGTATTGGCTGTCTTGATCAAAACACGTCACTCCTCCTTTGAGGTAATCTATCGGCTCGCCTCGAAAGATCAGATCAAATGCTTCAGTCACTCCGCCGCAGGTAGAAGAGTAGAGCGACACAATGGGTTCTCCTCGATAAGTCGAAACGAGTCCCCGGGTCTTGTTGATCGCCTGGTCGGAAAGTGGATCTTCAGCAGCAACACCGCCATAGACCTGAGAACGAGTATCCCCATAAAGGTCAAATCCCCTGCCGGCCCGGGTCCCCAGGTGGACAACGGCGAAGGTACGAGCCGCAATAGCTTGCGTACTCAGGGCTTCAGCATAGGGAAACAATTTCGGGCCGAGTTCCAGAGGAACGACACCTTTCAGATACTCCTCGATGGGGAGTTCGTTGACCACGACTGCTGTACCGAGTGGATTCACAAAGACTTCAACATCACCCCGATAAGCCTGCCCGTCAATACGGATGAAAGCGGCCTGCTCCGGTGTCAGACGAAATCCGGAACCCTGCTTCAGCACAACGCAACCGTTTCCCTGAACTCTCACCAACCGCACTTCACCCTGCCCCTCTTCAATGAGAAGTTCGCTACCCCCGGCCACTCCATCGACTTTACAGGAGTCGAAATCTTCCCTGAGAAGTACTCTGATAGCCGTGACTCGAAGTGGCGAGACGACCGGTCCTGGGACCGTGTCACGGGTCGAACTTATCGTGGAAGTTCTTCTGCTCCCACTACATGCCTGGAAGGCTCCGGCAACAAGCAAGCTTACAAGGAGTATAGACCAAGGGTTGAATCTAACTCTCCTCAAGCGACAAGGACAAACCACGGAGGTTAGTTTAAGGTGAAACGGTGACGGAAGAGGTCCTGGGTCCTGGGTCTTGGGGCTTGTAAGAATCCTCCTTTTCGAGTGAGGCTTGTCAAGTCAGAAGTGGATGAAAATTAGAACTGGGATGCAGAGGTCCTTCTCTTTGCGAACTTTGATCGCTTGCAGCGAGATGGATTGATTTCACGAGAAGCTTAACAAGGGAAGGAACGTATCGGAGGAAGGTTCAAGAATCCGAGTACGAGCACAAACTATGATACCAATCCGCAAGCCACAGATCTTAAACCCCCTGATCACGGATAACCGGGTAGTTAGTTACTGACCGATGACCGATTACCGCTGACCGATTACCCCCCTCCCTGACGAACCTGAATCTTCTGAAGCACCTGGAGAGCCGCATCGAGGCTCCGCCGCCCCTCTTCCCCACTGCATGAGACCGGGGACGGGTTTCCTCTCACCGCACTGAGAAATGCCTCGAGTTCGTACCACAGTGGCTCACCTTCTTCAAGCGTCGGCTTCCGCTCGATGATCCTTCTCTCGCCTTCAGTTTCGACCAGACTGAACATCTCAACCGACTGTTGTTGAAGATCCAGCGAAATGTAATCGTGCGGCTGGAAGAAGCGAAGTTTTCGAACGCGTTCCTTCGAAACCCGACTCGCTGTGAGGTTGGCAACGCAGCCGTCCCCAAACTCAATTCTGACATTGGCGATATCGACCCGGGGTGTCAGGACCGGTATTCCGACGGCGCGGATCTCGCCGATGGGCTGTCCAGTCAACCACAGCACGAGATCCAGATCGTGAATCATCAGGTCAAGCACCACATCGATATCCAGGCTGCGAGTTACAAACACTCCCAGCCTGTGAGCCTCAAAGAACTGTGGTCTCGTCACGTAGGACCGAATTGACTTCACAACCGGGTTGAACCGTTCGGTATGCCCTACCTGCAGGATCGTCTGAGTTCGTTTGCTCATCTCGAGCAACTGGTCGGCCTCGGCAAGGTCCGAAGCAATCGGCTTCTCAATGAGCACATGGATGCGGCGGCGCAATACTTCTGTACCGATCTCCGCATGGCGTTCGGTCGGAACTGCCAGACTAACCGCCTCCACCTCCTCCAGCAATTCAGAATAGTCGGAAAAAGACCGGCAGCCGAGTTTAGCTCCCACGGCATCAGCCCGGTCCTTGTCTGTATCCGCAACTCCCACCAACAAAGCACCCTCAAGCTCCGAATAGATCCTTGCATGGTGCTGCCCCAAAGATCCCACCCCGATTACTCCGACTTTGACTTCCTTCATCATTCGAATCCCACCACTGAAATACCGGACTTCCCTGCCCTCTGCAAAAATTGCTCCTTGTCCACCATCAAAGTCCTGCCCGCATCCACCCCCAGTGCCGAAACACTGCATTCTCTGAGGACATCAAGCGTCCTCATACCGATGACCGGGACGTCAAACCGCATCTCCTGATTCGGGCGACTGACCTTCACTACTGTCAGTCTCTCTCCTCGAACCAGTTCGGAAGCTCGACGAATGGTTTCATCGGTTCCTTCCATCGCCTCAACCGCCACCACCGCCTGATTCTTGACGACGACGGTCTGGCCCAGATCCAGTCGGGCGATCTCGAGGGCGATTCTCCGGCCGTATTCGAAGTCCGACTGCTCCTCTTTGGTGGGTCCCCTGGCGGTCATAACGCCGGAACCAGCCAGGTAGGGACGAAGAAACAGCGTCGAATCCAGAAAACGGACTCCTTCCGATTCGAATTTGTCGATCACGGCTCCAATTAAAGAGCCGGTGTCCTTCTTCCTAAGAGAGGCCAGCAGTCTGATCATTTGCAGATCGGGCAGATGCTTGATTTGGGAGAAAGGCGATTTTGAACCAGGTGCGAAGATTCGAAGGTGCTTGACTTGGCCAACCATCACGGCAAAGTCCACACCTTCTTGTTTGAAGGTACGGATCAACTTGCCCAACTGTCCGAGACCCACCCAGTGGATCGAAACTTCCGGCGCGCCCGGCAGGCCCGTGACAGAATCTAAATCGACATCGGTCTCTTCTTTGATGGCGGCCACCGTGACCGGAATTTGGCGACCCAGCGCCTCTTTGAGAACCAGACGCGGCAATGCTCCATTGCCGGCAATCAGGCCCAAGCGTTTAATTGTCGGAAGGTCGTCGTTGCACATTCTAACGGGCCTCGAACAAGGGGCAATGCTCTCAGGAACGTTTACCCGCAAAAGTAAACGCCCTCAAGTTTCGTTACTTGACAAAACCCCTTTCGCAAGTCTCAACGAATTCGACTAGGATCTCAACGTCCGGAGTCATTTCACCAGTATTCCGGATCTGAGCAATTGCTTCTTTCAGCTTTAGACCTTTCCGAAAGAGCGTTCTGTAAGCACTGGTCAAGTCCTTCAGCCGCCCTTCCGAAAAACCCTTTCGTTCCAAACCGATGGTATTGATGCCGTAGATCTTAGCCTCATTTCGTATCCCGACCGTCTTCACGAAAGGCAGGGCGTCCCGGGTCAGGACACTGTACCCTCCGATGAAAGCATGGACACCCACTCGGCAGAACTGATGTACACCGCAGAATGCTCCGACGGTGGCTGAATCTCCCACATCCACATGACCGGCCAGGGTGGCCGCGTTGGCAAGGATTGCATCGTCACCCACCGTGCAGTCATGGGCTACGTGCACTCCGGTCATGAGGAGGTTTCGGCTCCCAATTCGCGTCACTCCCCCTCCCCCGGTGGTACCGCGATTCAAAGTGACAAATTCTCGAATCCGGTTATCGTCCCCGATCTCCAGTCTCGTGGGCGCTCCGTCATACTTCAGGTCCTGGGGATCGGTCCCGACAGCCGCATGTCCGTAGAACTTGCTGTTCCTGCCAATAACCGTCGGGCCTTCAATCAGCGTGTTGGGCCCAATAAAACAGTCGGGCCCAATTGAAACGTTGTCACCGATGACGGTGTGAGGGCCGATTGTGACTCCTTCTCCGATAACGGCGTTCGGAGACACAACCGCAGTAGGATGAATCTCGATAGAAGCGGTTGAGGACATCGAACTTAACTCCTGAGAGCTAGACTGATTCTTTATCTACCAGGGAGAAAAGGATCTCGGCTTCCGCGACAAGTGTTCCATCAACATAGGCCTTGCCGGTGAGTTTTCCCACGCGCGTTTTGATCCTGACCACTACCATCTCCAGTCGAAGTTGATCTCCGGGCTGAACCGGCTTCCGGAACCTTGCGCCCTCGATTCCCATGAGAAACACAAGCTTCTTGTGTCGCTCGGGCAGCGTCTTGAAGACCAGTACGCCACCTGCCTGCGCCATTGCCTCGATGATGAGGACTCCCGGCATGACAGGTACGCCAGGGAAATGTCCCTGGAAGAAGGGCTCGTTGATGGTCACGTTCTTCAGACCGACAATTCGCTTCCCCTCCTCATACTCGACAATACGGTCCAGCAACAGGAAAGGGTAGCGATGTGGCAGGAAATCCATGATCTCGATGACATTCAAGATTTCTGCATCCATAGAACTGCTAACCTCACAGAATCGTTACCTTGCCACCTCGGGTCACCCGTGCCTTTCCAAGGCAACAGCCACTCGGGCGAGGACCCATCAACGGGCTCCTCTCAAAGGTACACAAGTTCTCTTGCCGGGATTTGCTGCCCTGATCTTAAGGATTCGGTGGACCTTGGGCCGGAGGCTGAGCCTCAGCACCGCCAGCGTCCGCCACCGGATACTTCTCGTCGTACAACCGAATAATCGTCTCAGTGATGTCCAGAGCCGAATTAAGAAAGGGCAACTGTGGAGACTGCATGAAAACGGCTCCGTAGCCGTTCTGCTCGGCAAACTCTGTTATTAAGCCCTGGATCTTTTCGCTCATGGCTACCAGAAACTGATCCTGGCGCCCGTTGACTTCCAGCTCCAGATCTTCCTGAAGCCTACGCAGCTGCTGTTCCTTCTCCGAAATCGTCCGCTGCATTTCGGCAGCGGTGTCGGGGTTCAGCATCCTTGCCTGGCTAGCGTATTGGCTCTTGAGCGTCTCTAACTCCGAACTCTTCTCATCCAGCGGTCTGCGTTGACTGGCGACGTATTGCTCCATCTCGGCAAGGCCTTTCTTGCCTTCACCGACACTTTGCAGGATCACCGTCGTATTCACGAAGGCAATCTTCGCGTCCACTTCGTATCCAGCAGCTCCCTGTGCCTCCTGTACCGCGTACAGGCCCCCGGAAACCAGCATCAGCACTGCAGTGAGAACAAGAAATGACTTCTTCATTGCAGGACCTCCTCTTCTATCTTTCCATTAGTTCCTGTTTACGGTTGTTGGCTGCCTGCCGGTGGAGGGCTGGCAGGGGCGGCCTGAGGAGAGTGCTTTTCGTTGTAGAGTCTGACTATCTCCTGCGTCACGTCCAGAGATGGAGAAACGTATGCCTGCGACTGATCGCGCATAAAAATGACGACAAACGAGTTCTGCTGAGCGTAATCATCGATGATACCCTGAACCTTTTCACTGATCCCCTGGAGCAACTCGTTTTGTTTCAGGTTGAGCTCTGCCTGTGCATCTTCCTGAAAGCGCCTCAATTCGATCTGTTTCTGCTCGATACTCCGTTCCATCTGACTCAAGGCCGGAGGGTTCAGGGTTCTCTGCTTAGCTTGGAAGTCCACTTGAAGGTCCTGCAGTTCCTTGTTCTTGGCCTCGAATTCCTGAGCCTTCGCGGCCCTCAGTTGGTCGATGCTCTCGAACCCGCTCCGGCCTTCTACCGTCCCCATGAGGACCTCGTTACTGTTGACGAAACCGATCTTAGCAGTCTGACCGAAAGTCGTCCCAAGACCCAAAAGGAACAGCACCGCGAGCGGTGCCACTCTTAATCGAAATAGTTCATACATTCGTCTTCCCTCGCTCCTTCCCCCAAAGTTCCTAGAAATTATACCCCACTGTGAACCTGACGTTCGACGACCGCTCTTGCAGCGGTAGACGTATCCCATTCACCACCACGTCCGTACTCAATCTCAATGGATTGTACGCAAAGATAAGCCGGAAGGGTTGATTGATTACCGGAAGCAGAAACTGAACTTCAACTCCGGTCGACATACGCCACACATAATTCGTGCTGTCTACAAGGCTTATGAACGTGCTGGCTCCAAAAACCTGAATATTGTCTTCCCGCAAGACCACGGATGTTCCGAAATCAACGAACGTGTTTAACTGAACAGGCCCTGCGATCGGGATGCGATACTCCCCCGTGGCAAGGAGCAATGTGTCACCACCCACCGGAATCGTCTGTTCCGAAATGAACGGTAGCCCTGTAGCGGGATCCATAATCGGATTACCGACCGGGTCCAAGCGGGGCGATCGCAGTTGCGCCCAGGGACTCACAGAGCGGAGGTTGAATCCTCTGAGTGAGTATTCGCCACCGGTAAACAGACGTTCATAGAAAGGTGCAGTCATCGGCTGACCGTTACTGAGAGTACCGTACGGGATGATATGAATGAAGCGGACTCTCATCGCGAATGTATTCCGCCCGTGGGTTATCCACTTGTCAGGCATGAAATGCTGATACTCGACAAACGGCCGAATGATGTTGAAGGTTCCACCCAGAGGTCCGCCCGAGATCGGCACCTCAATAGAGAATCGTGAACCCATGGTTGCCTGAAAGAACGCGTTCTTCGAGTTGTAGATATAACTCGGAGTGACCTCGCTACGGATGATCCCTTGCCTGGCGTCCTCAATATCACCTCCGGGCGTAAACCCTAGAAGCTGCCCCAAGGCAAAATTCTCGTAGATGTCGGCGATATCGGTGATCCGGATGTTTTGCAGCGAATACTTGAGTCCTCCACGTGTCCAACGCCCCAGCGGATAACTTCCCGAGACCGTGAATCCCGTGGTCTTCCGGGTATATAAGGGAATACTGTTGTTGGGCGAAATCAACCCAAAGAAAGCTGTATAGGTGTCGAATCGATACCGCTGGTTGAATACGGACACTCCCAGGGAGACCCTTGAATCCAGAAAGTATGGTTCCGTGAACGAGACCGAGAAGTTGGAGGATCGGGTTCCTACCAGAACCTGGACGTCGATTCTCTCTCCCCTGCCTCTGAAATTGTTGGTCGAATAATTAACGCCGAAGAATCCACCGCTGTATCCACTGACTCCACCTGTAACACCTATCGACTGTTGACTCCGTTCCTTGACCTTGACGAGCACGTCTACTTCACCCTCATCGGGCCTCTTAATCACCTCGTAGTCGCTTTCTTCAATCTGTTCAAAGAAGCCGAGTTGGTTGAGCCTGCGGATGGAAATGTCCAGGAGCCTGCCATTGAACTCCGTTGCTTCCTCCAGCAGGAACTCGCGTCTCATAACCTTGTCTTTGGTTTTTGTGTTCCCGGCGAAATTGATCTGATGAACGATGTACCGTTTGCCCTCGATCACGCTGATCGTGACGTCAACCGTCTTCGTATCCATGTGGGGATTAATGTCGGGTCGAGCCTCCATATCGAGGAAACCGAGAGTCGAATAGAGTTCGTTGAGCTTGTCTGTCGATTCCCGGAGTCGGGTGTAGTTCACCACATCCCCTGGGCGGGCGGCAAAGCCTCGCTCAACCATCTCCGGGGCAAATGTCTCTACACCGATAATCTCGAACTTTCCAACCGTGAACTGGTCGCCCTCTTCGATCGGAATCGTGATGTAGTACTGCTGCTTGGTCTTTCGAAACCCAAAAAGCATCCCCTGTGGGGCCTCTACGATCTCGACCTTCGGCTGGCCGGCCCGGGCCATGATGTAGCCGATCTCGCGGTACTTCGCCAGAACATTCACCTGTACATCGTATTCGAGCTTGTCCCCGATGTATTTGTCTGTACCCTTGAACATGGTGATCAGGCCACGTTCTTTGTTGAGCTCCAGTGCAGCTCTGAGTTCATCATCCGACAGAACCGTATTACCCTCGAACTGGATCTTGCCCAAGCGCACTTTCGGTCCTTCGTCAAGCTTGAAAACCAGCCGGACCGAAGAGGAGGTAATCGGCTCCACAGCAATCTCAACTCGGCCCAGCGCCCGACCGTTGAGTTCCATGAGAAGGCTGATCGCTTTTCTCGCCCGAGGCAGCTTCGCCTCGTCGAAAGGAGAGTCCACGGTCATCCCGACCCGCATGTCCCTAAACTTCTCGAGGACATCGGACTCCTTAAAGGACTTCATCCCCTCGTATTCCATGGCACGGATCAGTGGGCGTTCTTTCACCTCGAAAATGACGATGGTACCTGTCTCACCCTCTTCGAGCAGGACTTTGGCATCGGTGAAGAAGTTTGTATTGAGTAGACTGCGGTAATCCCTTAGGATTTGCTGTTCGTTGTAGGGATCGTTTTCCTTGGTCTGGATGTAATAAAGAATCGTGCTTTCCGGAATGCGGCGATTCCCGACAACCCGGATTTCCTCGATCCTCTGAGGCGGCGAAGGTTGCTGTGCTGCCAGCGGAGGGACCACTGTCGCAACTACCACCCACATTACAACCATAAAGGGCTGCCAGAAAGAACAGCCTCGTTGTGCAAAGCCCTTATCAGTCATTTATAAGTGCCTCAACCGTCTGCTGCTTCACGGCTCCACCAGCCGGGAGAGACCGCGAAATCCTAACACAGTTCGTTTACTCCAAGTACTCCTATACCCACTCTGAAAAATGAACGGGAAATAGATGACTGGAAAACCCAAGTGATGAAATCAGACAAGATCGTACGAACAAAGAGCCCCTTCCACTTTGGACCCATCATTACGGTAGTACAACGCATCTTCTTTCCAGTAGACGGTCAGTGTCTCCTTATCTTTCAGTTTCCCTTGGATGATCAGTTCGGAAACGGGGTCTTCAATATACTTCTGAATCGCTCTCCGCAAGGGTCTAGCACCATAGGCCCTGTCCCGGCACGTAATGTCGATGATCCAACTTTTCGCGTCTTCCTGAAGCTGAATCTCGATCCGCTTTGATTCGAGATTCCGGTTCACCTGAGTCAGGAGTAGATCCACGATTTCTCTCAGGTCCTCCTCTGTCAGAGAATCGAACACAATAATCTCATCCAGACGGTTCAAGAATTCTGGATTGAAAACCTTCTTGACCTCGTTGATGATTGTGTCGGTCACCTTCGATGCGGACTGGACCTCCGGGCTGGTGAAACCCACCGAAGACTTATTCACGAGGTGGCGAGCGCCAATGTTTGAGGTCATGATAATGATGGCGTTCTTGAAGTTGACAGTGTTGCCGAGGGAATCAGTTAACTGTCCGTCCTCAAAAACCTGGAGAAGGAGGTTGTAAACATCCGGGTGTGACTTCTCTATCTCATCCAGGAGAACAACCGAATACGGATTTCTCTTGATCCGTTCCGTGAGCTGCCCCCCTTCTTCGTGACCAACGTATCCAGGCGGAGACCCAATCAGTTTGGAAACCGAGTGTTTCTCCATGTACTCGGACATGTCGAACCGAATCAGTGCCTTCTCGCTGCCAAAGAGAAACTCGGCAAGGGATTTTGCCAGCTCCGTCTTTCCTACGCCGGTCGGACCCAGGAAAAGGAAGGAGCCAACTGGCCGGTCAGGGTTTCTCATCCCTGCACGACTCCGCCGGATGGCTCGAGCCAGTGCAGACACCGCCTTGTGCTGACTGATGATTCGCCGATGCAGTTGCTCCTCCATACTAAGCAGTTTCTGCATCTCTTCTTCCTGAAGTGACTCCACAGGAACGCCGGTCCAGCGGGAAATGACGTCCTCAATGTGCTGCTTGCTCACCACCGGAACCGCCTGGTTGTTGAACTGCCAGTTTTCGGCCTGAGCGTCCAGATCCTCCCGCTCTCTTAGCTCCCGTTCCTTCAGTGTGGCCGCTCGATCGAAATCCTTACTAGAGATCGCCTCATCCATCTCACGGACGATAGCCTGGATTCTGCTCTGAACTTCCGCAACCTCTTTGGGAACAGAAGTACTGTCGAGCTTAACTCGTGCTCCAGCCTCGTCCAGAACATCGATCGCTTTGTCGGGCAGAAAACGACCCGTAATGTAACGACTCGACTGATAGACTGCCGTCATGACGGCTTCATCGTCATAACGAACCCGATGGAAACTCGCGTAGCGTTCCTTGATTCCGTGGATTATCTCAACCGTCTCCTCTACTGAAGGCGGCTGGACCTTGATGGTCTGGAAACGCCGTTCAAGAGCACGATCCTTCTCAATGGATCGACGGTATTCGTACGGGGTTGTGGCACCAATACATTGGATCTCGCCGCGGGAAAGAGCCGGCTTCAAAATATTCGCCGCATCCAGAGAGCCTTCAGCAGACCCCGCACCCACGAGTGTATGCAGTTCGTCAACGAAGACGACATAATTCGGATTTTCGGCCAACTCCTTCATGATCGTCTTCAAGCGCTCCTCAAATTGACCGCGATACTTCGTTCCTGCCACGATCAGAGATATATCGAGAGCCAGAATGCGCTTGTCACTGAGCATCACCGGAACCTCGCTCTTCACGATCCTCTGGGCCAGACCTTCCACAATGGCAGTTTTCCCAACCCCCGGTTCCCCGATCAGGACGGGGTTGTTCTTGGTTCTACGGCAGAGTATCTGGATCACGCGCTCCAGTTCTTCATCTCGGCCGATCAGGGGATCAAGAGAGTCATTCTCAGCCGCTTCGGTGAGGTCTCGACTGAACTCGGTCAAGACAAGATTGTCTTTGGCCTTGGCTCCGCCTTCTTTTTCGGGTGCAGTTCCGGCCAGTTCTTCCCTGACCCTGGCGAGGCTCAGGCCCTTTTCCTTCAAGATCCCCGCCGCAACTGATCCTTCAGCCCGAAGAAGCCCGAGCAGAATATGCTCCGTTCCGATGTAGTTACACAGAAGCCGTTCCGCTTCTTCGCTCGCATTGCTGAGAACACGCTTCGACTCTTCGCTCAACGGCAATTCGACCGACGTCGAGACTTTCTCCCGCTTGGATATGCGCCCTTCGATTTCTTTCCGGATACTCTCCAAGGTGGCTTGTGCTCGCGGAAAAAAGCGACCGGCCAGCGCTTTGTCTTCTCGCAGCAGACCCAGCAGGATATGCTCGGTCTCAATAGACCGAGAACCCAGCTGACTCGCCTCGTAGCGGGCGAAGAAGATAACTCGCCTGGCCTTCTCCGTGTATTTCTCAAACATATAGAATCAAGGACCTCAATTCGCACCCTATTAAATCAAAATTGGTCGCGCCACAGCAAATTCCCAAGCCCTTGATTCTTGGTGCTCCCTGGTGACCCTGGTGTCTTTTTGGTGAGTTTATGAATTGGGCGCCAGTTAGGGAGGCCTTCGGTTACGAGCACGAGTTGACAAGCCCCAAGCCGCAAGACCCAAGACCTCAAGCCCGTGTTCCCGATCATCCCCCTTCGCTAGAGCTACGGAGGATAAACCGATCACCGATTACCGCTACTCCAGCTTGCCGTCCACCAGGAGACGCTTCTGATCGCAGAGATCAGCCAACCGCGGATTGTGAGTAACGATTATCGAAGTCAGCCCATAGTCCTCGTGGATTCGCAAAAGCAACCGGTGAACTGAGTCTGACGTCTTTCTGTCTAGATTGCCCGTAGGTTCATCCCCCAGAAGTAACCCGGGATTCCCCACCAGAGCTCTGGCAATGGCAACGCGCTGCTGTTCTCCTCCGGAAAGCTCTCCAGGCTGGTGGTGGCTTCGTTCTGCCAGACCGACTTCGTCGAGCAGCCCGGCTGCCCGCTCAGCTGCCTCCCCTGCGGGAGTACCACGTATGAGTAATGGAAACATGACGTTTTCGAGAGCCGTGAATTCCGGAAGAAGATGGTGGAATTGAAAGACAAAGCCGACCGTGGAGTTCCGAAATCCCGCCAACTGATCACCCTGGAGCCGAACGATATCAGTGCCTCCGAAAACGATTTCACCGGAATTCGGCTTCTCCATCCCTCCGACCAAATGCAGAAGCGTGCTCTTTCCAGAGCCACTTTCACCGGTTATCGCAACCAGTGTCCCCTTTTCAACCTCCAGAGAAAGGTCCTTGAGCACTTCAAGCACCTGGTCACCCGATTGATATGATTTGCAGAGACCTGCGATCCTGAGAGCTCTATTCATATCGCAGAGCCTCCACAGGATCGAGTTTGGCGGCGGTTTTGGCCGGATACAGCGTGGCTACGAAACTGATCAGTATCGCCACTGCCGAAACCACAATCATATCCGGCCAGGTGAGTCGAAAAGGTACGTAAGGAATCGAATAGACCTGAGGTTCCAGACTAAAGACTTTATAAGTGTCCAGATACCAGACTGTGGCGGCTCCCAGAATGTCCCCCAGAACTGTTCCCACAGTCCCGATGATC
Organism: Acidobacteriota bacterium; assembly: GCA_030597245.1. Lineage (GTDB taxonomy): Bacteria > Acidobacteriota > UBA6911 > RPQK01 > JAPXNP01 > JAUWTT01. The sequence continues at coordinate 13,443 of JAUVSF010000003.1, read as the reverse complement.
AGGCCCTGCAGCATGAAGATCCGGGTGAGAGTACGGCTCGTTCCACCCATCGCAGTGACAATCGCGATATCACGATTCTTCTCCATCACCATCAGGATCAGCGTGCTGACTATGTTCAGGGAGGCTACAAGAATGATCAGCCCTATGGCGAGGAACATCGCCAGCTTCTCGAGCCGCAAGGCAGAGAACAAGGGCCGGTTCAACTCTATCCACGTGTTAGCTGTAAACCCAGGTCCAGCCAGCTCTTTGAGTTTTTCAGCGACCTCAGGCGCCTGGTAGATATCGTGAATTCGAAACTCTATGGCTGAAACCTGCTCCGGCCCCAGCGAAAAGAAGTCCTGGGCCGCCTCCAGAGGGACCAGAGCCCAGTTGGCATCGTACTCCCAGAGTCCCGACTCGAAAATAGCCAGTACCCTGAAGTTCTCGATTCGCGGCATTCGGCCCAACGGTGACAGCTCACCCTGGACTCCAAGGGCACGAATGATTTCACCGGAGGAAACAGCCAGACTCTCGGCCAGATCTCTGCCGAGAATGATCGGCGGAGTTGGTTCCAGGAGATCGAAGCCTTCCACGCTTCCCTCCCGCAAATTTGTTAACAACTCGGAAAAAGTTTCCTGGTGAAGAGGGTCGATGCCTTTAATGATGGCAGGTTTCTCGCGTCCCAGGCTCTGAAGCAGGGCTTGCCCGTATATCGTGGGCGAAAGTCCCTCCACTTCCGGAACGTCAGCCATCTCACGAATCAATCGCTCGTAACCGGTTACCGGAACTCCGCCAAGCCCTATCAGGTTTATATGCGAGGTGACTCCCAGAATCCGCTTCTGAAACTCCTCCTGCATCCCGGTATTCAAAGCCAGGGCCACTAACAGGGCCATCACCCCGGCTGTCACTCCAATAATAGAGATCAGCGTGACGATAGAAACGACCGCTTGCTTTCGCTTGGCACGAAGATATCTGAGGGCTACAAATAGTTCGAACTTCACTCCGCACTCGCTACAGGTCGTAGGTGGGGAAACAGAATAACCTCCCTGATCGAACTGGAGTTGGTAAGGATCATGTTCAGGCGATCAATTCCGATGCCCTCTCCGGCCGTGGGTGGCATCCCGTAGCGAAGGGCCCTGATGTAGTCGTGATCCATTTCGTGGGCTTCAAGGTCACCCTTGCTCCGTTCCTCACATTGCTGCTCAAATCGACGATTTTGTTCATCCGGATCATTGAGCTCACTGTACGCGTTCGCCAGTTCCAGGCCGCCTGCGAAAAACTCGAATCTCTCGACAAGTGCCGGGTCTTCAGCCTTCGTTTTCGACAGTGGCGAGAGCTCAACAGGGAAATCGTAGATGAATGTCGGCTCGACCAGCTTTTCCTCCACTACCCGCTCGAAAAGCATCGCGACCAGTTTGCCCCAGGTTTCGTCCCCCTTGAGGCTTTCACCCAACCGTGATGCAAGGCCTCTGATCGATCCGAAATCCCTCAGCTCATCCTCCTGAGGCGGCTCGTTGTCCGGCCAGTACTTGATAATCGATTCCAGCATCGTGAGACGTTCAAAGTTGTTGAAATCGATTTTCCGTCCTCTAAATTCGACTTCCAGTCCTCCCGTTACCTCCGCCACAACGCGTTTTAGCATCTCCTCGGTAAGATCCATCAGGTCACGGTAGTCTGAGTAGGCCTGATAGAACTCCAACATCGTGAACTCCGGATTGTGTTGCGTCGAAATGCCTTCGTTTCTGAAGTTACGATTGATCTCGAAGACGCGGTCAAAACCGCCTACAACCAACCGTTTCAGATACAACTCCGGTGCAATTCTCAAAAAGAGGGGAATCCCGAGAGCTTCATGAAAGGTCTTGAAGGGGCGAGCCACAGCCCCGCCGGCAATCGGCTGCATCATGGGTGTCTCCACTTCAAGATAGCCCTTTTCCTCGAGAAAACGCCGAATTGCCGAAATCAGCCGGCTCCTTACCACAAAGATGTCGCGAACGCCGGGGTTAGCGATCAGATCGAGGTACCTCTGGCGGTACCTGGTCTCAACGTCGGATAGTCCGTGCCACTTCTCAGGAAGAGGGAGAAGAGCTTTGGCAAGGAAGAACACCTGTTCCACGAAGACCGTCAACTCTCCGGTGCGTGTTCTCGCCATCTCTCCGGTGATGCCCACGAAATCTCCAACATCAAGCAGCTTGTAAAGTTTATAGTTCTCATCACCTACCCGGTCCTGGCGGACGTAAACTTGAAGACGTTTCCCTCCGCCCGCAATATGGCCGAAACTCGCTTTCCCATGTCCCCGAATCGCCACGAGGCGGCCTGCCGTGCGAGTCTTGACTGATCGAGCCTCCAGTTCTTCCGACGAGACATCTCCAAATTCCTCGACAAGGCCTTCGATCGTGTGCGTACGTTCAAACCTGTGCGGATAGGTATCGTGTCCAAGTTGCCGGATCTGCTCCAGCTTGCTGTATCTCTGTTCAATATGATCAGGCGCTTCACTCATTCAGCACTCCGTTCCACATCATTCTTAACAGCGTCCAGGATTCCGTTCACAAATTCAGGCGATCGTTCGCTCCCATACTTCCGGGCAATCTCAATCGCCTCGTCCATGACCACTGCTCCAGGCGTATCAGCGGCCAGTAGTTCGGCAACGGCGATACGGAGAAGGCTTCGTTCGACGGCAGCGATCCTCTCCAGTTTCCAGTGCTGGGCATGTCGGGCGATCAACTCGTCGATTTCGCAGCGTTTCTCCACTGAGGTGTCATAGAGTCCCTCGGCGAAATCCCTTGCTTGTCGCGATGCGCTGTGTGAAGCCCAGAACAGCGCCTTGGTTTCCTGGGCCGAGGAGCCTACGGCGTCTTCCTGGAAGAGCATCTGCATCGCCAGCTCACGGCCCTTTCTGCGACTCACTCCCCCTCAACCTGCCGGAACGCGTTGGCCATCTCGATGGCGGCAACAGTAGCGTCTACTCCCTTGTTTCCGTTCTTGATACCTGCACGGTTAAGGGCCTGCTCCACCGTGTCCGAGGTAATGACTCCATAGGTCACAGGGAGGCCGTACTTGAGGGCCACTTCATCGATTCCCCGCGTCACTTCGTGCGCCAGGAAATCAAAATGGCCTGTCTCCCCGCGAATCAGGCAACCGATACACACAATGGCATCGAACTTCGATGTGGATGCCAGCTTCTGAGCTCCTGAGGGAATTTCAAAACTCCCCGGAACCCGAAGCACGGTCAGGTTCTCAAGCTTTCCCCCATACCGCACAAAGGCATCAATCCCACCTTCAAGGAGTTTTTCCGTAATGGTGCTGTTAAAGCGGCTTACGACGATGCCCAACTTCAGTTCCGAAGCGTTAAACACACCAGCTATTTCTTTCACGTGTCACCCTGCTTTCCTTTGAAGTCCGGTTTTCGCTTCTCCAGAAAGGCGGAAATCCCTTCTGCAGAATCTTCCGTTGCGAAACACAGACCAAATAAAGTTGATTCCATGTCCAAAGCCGCCAGGAGCGGCATCTGGGTACCGGAGTTCACCGCCTCGAGGCAGTACCTGACCGCTGAAGGGCTGTTCGAAATGATACTGGAGGCAAGCTTGAAAGCTTCTTCAACAAGAACTTCATCCTCAACCACTCGATTGACCAAGCCTATACGATACGCCTCCTGCGCGGAGACCATCTCACCTGAGAGCATCATTTCCAGCGCAGCACCCCTTCCGACAAGCCTCGCAAGCCGCTGGGTTCCCCCATAACCGGGGATCAACCCCAACTTGACTTCCGGTAGACCAAACCTGGTTTTCTTCCCCGCCAGCCGCATATGACATGCCAGGGCAATCTCACAACCACCACCCAGGCAGAACCCATTGACGGCAGCAACCACCGGCTTCGGAAACGACTCGATCACTTTCGTGACGGCCTGGCCTCGTCGAGAGAACTCCTTTGCTGCGACAGGATTCAGGCTGCTCAACTGCTTGATATCGGCCCCGGCGATAAACGCCTTCTCACCAGCCCCGGTTAGGACAACAGCTCCCGCCGAGTCATCTTCTTTCAACTCGCCGAAAACCGTTTCGAGTCCTGCAAGTGTCTGTTCGTCGAGTGCATTGAGAGCCTCGGGTCGATTGATCGTCACCAGGGCAATCCGCTCCCGGATCTCTGTCAATACGTTTTGCATTTGACTCATCGTTTCCAGCCCTCCTAAACCACGGAACCTGCCGGATGGCTCTCGATTCGATTCATTTTGTTTTCACGGCATCCTTGTACCACTTTGGCGCATAACCAGCCACTCGAAGCAGTGCGGATGCTCAGGCGGCTGAACACAGTGCACACCAGTTATCCCTGCACGTCATCCTCTTCCTCCGCACCCATTAGACGCATACCCTGAAACATGTAGTGGACCCCGGACGTCACCGTCAGGGCGAGCGTTGAATAGACCAGAAGTTCAAAGCCCGGGAGTTCGGTACGCAGGTGATTGCTCAGGAGGACAACCATCACGAGACTCAGTTGAAACACCGTCGTGCACTTTCCCAGCAGCGAAGGAGGAAAGGCCCGACGCCCAATCGTCAGGTTGATGATAAGGACACTCAGAACGAGCAGCACATCCCGGCTGATAACCGTGATCGTTAACCAGAGCGGAATTCTTACGGTCAAGTCAAGGGAACTGAACGATAAGATGGTGAACGCGCTGCCGAGTAGGAGTTTGTCGGCTGCCGGGTCCAGGAATGTGCCCAGATACGTCTTTCTCCCATACCTCCGGGCAATGAGACCGTCCAGCATGTCGGTCAGTCCTGCGACCAGGAAGACAATCAGGGCGAGTCCGTTGTGCTGATAGACGGTGAGCAGTACCAGAAGCGGTACGAAAGCCATCCGCAAAACGGTCAGTTGATTTGGGGAAACTTTTTGTAGCACTTTACCCCTACCTGGCTCCCGCCGCGGCCCTCAAATACCCAATTTCGCTTAGTCAAGACCCGGAAACAACGACTGGATGGGTTCGGTTCAATCACTGGAATCCTCGCCCTAACCTGTCCTCAGTTCCTGAAAAGCGCTCTCTTTCTCCAACCTCTGTATGAAGGTCTTCTGCACGAAAGTAGTAATCTCGGAGAGGCGTGTCAAGGACATCAGCTCGTCGACCTTTTCTTTGAGATCGGCGGCAGAATATTTCCGGATGGCTCGCTTCACTGCGGGTATGGCAACCGAAGTCATGGAAAGATGCCGGAATCCGAGTCCGACAAGAACCGCCGCATAGATAGGATGAGCAGCCATCTCCCCACAGACCGTCGCCGTGATGTCGTTGGCTCGCGCCACTTTGACCACTGTGTCGAGACACCGTAACAGGGCCGGATGTAACGGATTGTAAAGGTACGCGATTTCCTCCTCGAGTCTTCCTGCTGCCAGCGTGTACTGGATAAGATCGTTGGTTCCGACAGCCACAAAGTCGCAGTATCGAGCGATCGCCTCAAGCGTGAGAATTGCTGCCGGTACTTCCAACAGCACCCCCACCGCCACCCGATCATCGTTCAGCAACGCTACGCCGAGTTCCTTCTCCACTTCCTCTATGAGTTTTCTACTCTCGATGATCTCATCGACGCTCGAAATCATTGGTAGGACAATTCTGAGGTTGCCATGTTCTCGGGCTCTCAAAATGGCACGAATCTGCACCTTGAAAGTGTCTGGATCTCTGAGGCTGACTCTTATTCCCCTGAGCCCGAGTGCAGAGCCCTCCTCTCCTGCTGCATATTCGGACCTGCTCGGATCGGCGATGTCCAACGTGCGGATAACAGCCGGTCTTTGCTTCACTGTTTCCGCCAACTCGCGGTAAAGCAGAAAGTGTCCTTCCTCATCCAGTACCTGGTTCTTCTGACTCATGTAGAGGTATTCAGAGCGAAACAGTCCGATCCCTTCGGCGCCGGCCTTAAGAGCCGCCGCAACCTCGCTTCCGAATTCGGTATTTGCATAAAGGAAGACCCGCTCACCGTCCAGGGTCAAGCAGGGCTTTCGATCGGACTTTTTTGTCAGCCCGGCTTCCGCAGCACTGTCTTTCTTAGACCGGGCTTTAACCAGGCTTTCGGGGCCGACTCCGACCTCAACGGTCCCCGAAAAACCGTCGAGCAGCAGTCTGTCGCCGGTCCGAACTTCTTCACGGATGTTCTCGATACCGGAAACGACCGGGATTTGGTAGGAACGGGCGATGATTGCAACGTGAGAGGTCTCCCCCGCTCTTGTGAGAACGAGGCCCTTGATCTTTTCAAGCGGAAACCGGGCAAGCACTCCCAAGCCGATTTCGGGAGCCACAAGGATCAAATCGTCAGGTAAATCGGGGTCTTCTCCGACAACCAACTCCGTCAGATTCCAAATCAATCTCTGGACCACCTCTTCAAAGTCGCTACTGCGTTCTCTAAAGAAGGGGTCAACCAGCGAACGGTAGACATCGAGGAGATTATCCGCGACGTGCTGGATGGCCTTCTCGGGGCTCTCGAGGTTCTCACGAATCCCCTTTTCAATCTCCTCCAGTAACCAGGGATCCTCCAGCATCAGAAGATGCGCGTCGATGATCGCAGCATGCTCTTTGCCGACTGCTTTTTCCAGTTTCTTTTTGTCTCGCAAGTACTGCTGACGCGACCTCTTCAGAGCTTTTCGAAAGCGTTTGAGCTCGACCGAGACATCCTTCGGAGAAATGCTTAATCGAAAGAAAGCCGGGTGCTGCGGTTCCACCCGGTAGGCGGTTCCAAAGACCAGGCCCGGCGAAAGAGCCTTTCCCTGGAGCTTTCTGATTCGACCTTTTCTTTTTCGCTTCTTACTCACTTTTCTTCGCCAAATCTGTCTTCAATCAGTTTCACAATTGCCTTTGCGGCCAGTTCTTCATCACACCCATCGAACGTAATCTGAAATCGGGTTCCTTTCACGGCAGCCATGAGCAGAATCCCCAGAATACTCTTCCCGTCGAGGCTCTCGTTATTCCCGAGCCGACAGAGTTTGACATCTGATTCAAACTGTGACGCCAACTTCACAAACCTTGCCGCCGCCCTGGCGTGAAGTCCCAGCTCATTCCCAATTGAAACAGTCCGCTGAATCATTCGCCCAACAGCTCGCTGGCAACCGAGATCTGCCTCTTGCCCTGGTCTCTGATGGTCCTTGCCAGCTGGTCCGCAGGATCGCCGCCCGGCTGGCTTGCCAACTTCACTACCATGGGGAGATTAACACCGGTAACGATCTCTACCTTTCCTTTGACAAGCAGCGGCATCGAAATGTTAGACGGGGTACCTCCAAACATATCGGTCAGGATGATCACACCTCTCCCGGTATCGAGTTTACGTAGACTCTCCTGGATTTTCCGTTTCGATTCCTCTACGTCATCATGCCAACCGATGGAGACAGCCGCCAAATGCTCAGTTGTCCCAACGATTTTCTTAGCGACGGCCAGCAGTTCACTGCCTAAATTCCCGTGCGTTACCAAGAGCGCTCCGACCAAATCCTCTTTCATTAGCGATGTAGATCCTGATGAGAAAAGTTAACCTTGAAGCTCCGATCGTCGAGCCATAGCGAAACATCCCCGGCAATTCTGAGCGATGCTTTCCAACCGTGCGCCCACTTCCCACAGGGCTCTTCAACGTCCCTGCCTTGATTCACTGAGGGCGCAAGTATTCTAGCATGCCGTTTCCATTCTGCCGCGCAGGCTCCTGGTGCTCCTCTGATTTTCTGGCGGGTTCGACTGATCAGGCCTGCTCATCTCTTGCCAGGCGCATCTTCTTCTCCAACTGGTTTATAAACTCGGCGCCCGGTTCATAACCCTGTTTCTTAAGCATATGGATTCGAACAGCTACCTCAACCAGGGTCGCCACATTGCGCCCGGAAGCGACTGGCAACGTCATCAGTGGAACGGACGTGTCAAGAAGCTGGTACTCTCGCTCCTCGAACCCAACCCTGTCACCCTCGGATCTGTCTCTCCAACGGACGAGTTCTATTGCCAGATCAATCTGTTTCTGTAGGCTGACCGAAGAGATTCCGAACAGGTCTCGGATATTGATGATTCCCAACCCTCTCAACTCCATGTGAAAACGGAGAAAATCAGGGCCTGCCCCCACTAAGCGTTCGGTCCCCAGTCGTTTGATGTTGACCATGTCGTCACTCACCAGTCGGTGACCTCTCAGAACCAGCTCCAGACCACTCTCACTCTTGCCAACACCCGATTTTCCCATTAACAGCACACCCAAACCCAATACTTCCATCAGAACGCCATGAATCGAAGTTGTCGGCGCTAACTCCTCTTCCAGATACTCCGATATCTCATCCAGGGCTCTTGTACTGACAACATTCGTCAACAGGATTGGGACGCTGAACTGTCTTGCATACTCACGAAGTTCCTGGGGAGGCTCGAGTCCGCTCGTGACCACGATGCACGATAAATCCAATAGAAAGGGGCGCCGGCACGCTTCCTTTCGATCCGCCTCTTCGAGGCGATTAAGAAAGTTCATCTCCGTCCGACCCAAAAACTGGACGCGTCCGGACCGCAAATAGTCGGTGTATCCAGCCAGCGCGAGGGCAAGCTTTTGAGTGCGAGGCGAATCAATTCGATTCTCCAACCCATTGACTCCACCAGCCAGTCTCAGGCCGAGATCACGCGCCTTGACTCGATAGAGCTCACTCACCGTTTTGAAGTTTTCTTTTTCGGCCATGGTTCAAGGGGATTGGGAACCGACCTGCCACCGTCCACAGGTCGTGAGAAAAGTGGGCTGTCTCATATTCTTCACGGAGTTGAAGTTACTACGACTCACGGCAAAAGGCTATTGAAGAAGGGTTGTCTTCCTCTCCCGGGATCCAGGAACTTTCATTTGATTGCGATACTTTGCCACCGTGCGTCGGGTAATGTGGATTCCTTCGCTGCTGAGAACCTTGGAGATTCTTTGATCCGACAGGGGTTTCTCAACATCCTCGACGTCAATGATCTTTCGGATTCTCTCTTTTACGTAGACTGTAGAAACGTTTTCACCGTCGGAACTCTCCACACCAACGGTGAAAAACTTCCGCAAGGGGATGACACCCTGCGGGGTATGCGCATACTTGTTTGCGACAACTCGACTGATCGTCGAAGGATGAACTTCCAGTTCGGTCGCTATGTCCTTGATAAGCATCGGTTTCAGATGGAGTCGCCCCTTTTGGAGGAACGCCCCCTGTCGTTCCACAATCACTCTGCAGACCCGATATATCGTCTGCTGACGCTGATCAATACTGCGAATCAACTCCAGAGCTGAACGGAAACGCTCTTTGATATAGCTCTTGGTGTCTTTGGAAACGTTACTTCCTTCGAGCAGCAGGCGACGATACGCACGATTCAGCCTTAATTGAGGCAGGCCGTCATCGTTCATCATGATCTGATACTCATCATCCACTTTGTAGATGTAGACATCTGGACGTATATAGACAGGCTTCTTGTTGTTGTAATGCTGCCCCGGTTCGGGTGACAACCGGCGCAACGTTTCAAGTGCTTCCCCGATTTCGGACAATTCGCATCCCGCCAATCGAGCAATTTCCTTGTACTTCCTTTTCTCGATAAGCGCCAAATGCTCCTCAAGCAGCCTTTCCGCCAGGCCGTCCTGCATCCCTAAGCCCCGAAGCTGAAGGAGCAAACACTCCTGCAGGTCTCTCGCGCCAACGCCAAGCGGGTCGAGAGACTGGACAATTTCCAAAGCCTCTTCGATCTCCTCTTCTTCGACTCCCAGAGAAGCGGCGATTTCTTCAATCGATATTCGAAGATAACCATCCTCGTTGATGTTCCCCACGATGTACTCGGCGATCTTATGCATCGCTTCAGGGATTTCCAGAAGATTCAGCTGCCAGTTGAGGTGGTCAATTAGAGAACTAGTAGAAGCGAGGAAGATCTCAAAAGTAGGTCGATCTTCAGCAGCCTCGTACTCACGAACCTTATAGGAGGGCGCAAGATACTCACCAAAGAAGTACTCATAATCGAAGTCGTCGAAATTGTCGTCCTTCTTTTCTGCAGTTTCCTGTTCCTGCGTGCCATCGCGGGAACCTTCCTGGTCTCCCTCCTCAGGGACTTCCTCAAGAAAAGGATTCTTGACCAACTCCTGAGTCATCATCTCAGATAACTCCAACTGATTCAGAGTCAGCAACTGTATCTTCTGCAGCAGCGACGGTGTCATCGCCAACCGCTGAGAGAGAGTCACAGTAAGTGTAGGTCTAAGTTGAAGCTTGTTCACAAGAAAACCAGACTGATACTAACAACTCCGTATCCTGAACCCGATTAGGATTCATTCAATACAACCGGAAGTGTTCTCCTAAATATACCTTCCGCACTTCCAAATCCGAGGAAAGCCGTTCCGGCGTTCCTGATCGAAAGATCTTCCCTTCCTTTATTATATATGCTCTGTCCGTTATCCGAAGCGTTTCACGCACGTTGTGGTCGGTTATCAAGACCCCGATGCTCTTTCTCCTGAGATGGTCAATCGTTTTCTGGATATCCACCACCGCCAGCGGGTCGATACCTGCGAACGGTTCATCCAGGAGAAGAAAAGAAGGACGTGTGACGAGAGCTCTGGCAAGCTCCAGACGCCGCCTTTCTCCACCAGACAGGGTGTACGCGCGATTGCCCCGAAGCTCTGATATTCCAAAGTCTTCCAGCAACTCACTTACCACCTGATCCGCCTGTCCTGGGCTCAAGCTCAGCGTCTCCGCAATCGCGTACAGATTATCTTCAACCGACAGCCTTCTAAATGCTGACGGTTCCTGAGGAAGGTAGCTGAGACCCTTTCTGGCCCTCAGATACATGGGGAGTTTCGTAATATCCTCACCGTTGTACAAAACCTGACCAGAATCAGGACGAGTCAGCCCGACAATGATATAAAAACTGGTAGTTTTGCCTGCTCCATTGGGCCCAAGCAGACCGACCACTTCACTCGAACACACCTCAAGACACACGTCGTCGACGACTTTCCGGCCGCGATAGGCCTTACTAATCCCACTTGCCTTCAGCGTTGGAACAAATCCCTCGAGTGTCATCCTTCTTCGATCCTGACCACCTAAATCTAACACGGAGCCAGAGGCCGGAGCGACTGGGAGTGTTGCTCAAACCCAAACAAGCCAAGCTCGAAGTTCGAAATCCGAAGCTCGAAACAAGCTCGAAGTGACAAAGTCTAAGGTCTAAACGCCTTAAAGCTTCTGATTGTAAACACTGTATCAGTAAGAGCCTGTTTTAGTCCTTGGGTACCCGAGCTTGAGATTTGTTTCGAATTTCGAGCTTCGAATTTGGGCGCGCTGCCGTTTGGGCAACAGACCCGACTGACACCGCCTCAGGCGAGCCGGAACGCTGCTCAACTGCTCATCAAACCAGAGATTCAAGGGCTTCTCAGCCAGGCAAATGGAGGGCGGGTTTCAATCGTTTCTTACCACCACTCTCTCGTCAGCCCTGAAATAAGTGGCGCTCCTTCCAGTCCACCGCCGATTTCCTTCAATGACTTCGACCCCTCCGGACGCCTCAACTCTGTCAAGCCGGCTTCCAACAGTATCGGTGAAGAAGAGTTCCAGTTTCGGCGCATTAACCGCTAAACCCTCACTTTCAAGCTGCACGTCACCCTGATATACGGCGCGGTTTTCGCTGCCAAGAAACCGCATCTCCTTCGAAATCACCCGATACTTCCGGTCCTCCGGGCCATCACCCTCGACCAGCAGGCTCTTGACGTTTCCTTCTCCTGTCATTTCCTTGCGATCACTCCTCAAACGAATGATGTCTGCTGTATACAGGTTTAACCCCCGCACGACTCGCGGCTCCAAACTGTAGCTTGCCCACCCGGTGTCCAGGTCCGCCTGCATTTCTCCAGAAGTAACCACCACGGAGCCGTCTCCGATGTCAAACACACTCCGAACTTCACCTTCTGCAAAAACCCTGAGATCCTCGCGACTCAAGAAGAAGGTTCGGGCCGAAGTCTGGGAGCGAATCGTGGCACCAGTCGACGACTGCTGGGACGATTTCAAGCGCGGCTTGCCTCCGGATGCCTGCATGATCTTTTTTCCCGGATCGTAAGATGCCATTTCGGACCTGAGCTCCAATGAGCCTAGCTGTGAACTTCTCCAAAGACGGAAGCCACCCCGCTGAATAGCCTTCGAGAGCTCTCCCTCCTCATATTCCATCACCAGTTCAGAACTCCGTGTCTGTCGAACACCGCCGCTATCCACAATCTCCACATCCACCCCGCCCCGAGCCAGAATCCGGTTCAAGCGTCCGTCTCCGAAGAGTGCTTCAACATGTGGCGCTCTAACTGAGTGTTTCAACTCAGGTTCAGTACTGGTCAATACACAATCACCGTCTCCGACAACCCGATCCAACGCCCCCTCTGAATAGAAAAGTCTGAGAGAATCCGATGCTCTAAGCTCCCGAAATCCGTCAGCCGAGTTCATTTCGATCTCGACATTTCCCAGAACTTCGGCTCCCGTCAAGTTCTGTTCTCCATCGAGCTGGAGCGTCAGTTCATCACCTCGAAGCACTTCGCTGCATCCCGGGCGGGAGGGATCCGGACACCTCACAAGCCTTACCCGACCTCCAAGCCGGACTTTTTCAACTAAACCACTTGATTCCGAGAACTGAGCAACAAACTCGTCAGCCTGGGAATCCTGGATTTTCAAGGAAGTCGAGGTGAGCACGACATTCTCGGTCCCGGTCAGTTCATGCAGGACGATCGCTCCCGCGGATTCTAGTCCTGAAAAGATTTCGGCTTCAATCCGAGCCGCTTCCATGAAATGCTCTCCCGACTCACTTACCTCACGATAGCTCGCCATTGTCGGAGGCGAGACAGCCTCCACTTCAGGATCGCTGCCCAGGACCCGAAGGACGCGAGTTCCTTCGCTCTCCCCTCCCGCAAGCAAGAGGATCCTATCGCCCAGGAACTCCTTTTTCGAGCCGATCAAGAGCCTCGCGTTTCCAACACTGGTAATGTCGGTGACTCGGCGGGCCTCATCCATACTGACAACAATCTCTTCTGCAGATAGTATCGATACGCCATCCGAAAGTTGCGCATCGCCGATCAGCTTAAACCGGTGATCAGTAAGGGAGTAGTTGGCTTTTCCGGCTGTACACCGAATGGGGCCTGCCGAGGTCTGGAATTCCACCGAGAAACCATCATCGATAGCGAGCGTTTGATCCGGAATCGAATACTGAAGTGCTCGACCTACCCCTTCCGTACTGCCCTGAGCAAACTTGAAAGAGTCTTTGATCTGCACTAACTCCGCAGCCAGGTCCGCACCGGCGGAATCCGCGAAGATACTTGTTCCGTCCGATAGATGAATGACAACATCCTCACGAAACTTGATTTCCTTCTCCTCGGTTTTGTAGACAGCTCTCTTGCCTTCAATCTGATCCTCAGGTTCTCGATCAAACCCATACCTGAACATGTTGACATCTTCCAGGACGTGAACTCCCTCGCTATCGAGCGTGCTGGTACCGGCCTGCACCCGAAACAGCGGCTGTCCCCCTTT
>JAUVSF010000179.1 GCA_030597245.1 Acidobacteriota bacterium | reverse complement strand
GGCTTTCCAGCGACGCACGCTGCGGCGGTCCACTTGCAGCCGGCGAGCTACTTCGACCGGCGGCTGACCTTGTTTCAGCAATTCTATGGCACGCCGCCGGCGACGTTCCAATTCTTCCGGGCTTCCTCGAGGTCTCATACCGTATCCTCCTACCTGGAGGATACCTTCATGATAGGACATTATTTACGCAGTGATCAATAGTCGTCGGATGTCCTCCCAGTCGTAGTTGTCGCCGCGCAGGGCGTAAGAGAGCGCGACATCACGCCCGGCGCGACTAACTTGTCACGAAGCTCGCTGCCATCCATTACTACGCAGTCCATAATACCGGCTATGACAACGATCTGGTCATCACCAGTGACTTTCTAGGGCTGGCCCGCAAACGGCGTGGCAATGATGAGCCGGGTGTGGCTCATATCTTTTTCAATGGATGTGCTGGTAATGTCACTGCCGGCAAGAACAACGACGGTTCACATAAGAATCGCCAGATCTTTACACAACGGATCTACGATGCTATCGTTCGCGCCGAGTCTGTATCCGAGTCCATTGCCGTCACCGGATTCTCCTGGCAATTCGAGCCGGTCTATCTGCCGCTGGGCGAGGATATGAATGAACCTGACATGTTTGCGATCCCGCGGAACGAGAGCATAGATCCCAAGGATCGCATCAAAGCAGCGATAGAGATCGCCGTAATACGAAGGCAGGATATTCCCATTCCGGTCTGCTGTTTAAGACTCCGTGATGCTGCCCACATCCTGCATCTGCCAGGTGAGGCGTTTTCCGAGAATCAGCTGTTTGCTCAGGAGCAGTCATCAGCAGCTTGGGCGGCAGTGCTGTCATACGGCGCTTGCGGCCCTGGCTACATCTGCATGGCCTCATCGTATGCCGAAGGAGGTTTTGAGCCAACCGATTCGTTCGTGTCGACCGGTGTCGAAAATGTTATCAGGGAAGCTATCTCGAAACTGGTGAAGCGACGAGGCTCAGGCCCAACCCATTCCGTATTGCAGATGCCCATCCGCGGTCAAATGTACTCTGCGAGAACCCACGGATTACGCGGAAGACCTGAAAAAAGAAGATCACGAAGATAAACCACGAAGCCCACACTGCGATTGTTTTGGGAGAATTTAGAGCTGATGAAAGATACTGAGATTATTGAATCGCTGGCTGTTGAACTAGAAAGCATAGGCATTCTCAGTGGTGATGTGGTTATAGCACACAGCTCGTTCAAAGCACTTGGATTCAAGACGTTCAGTCCAGCCGACGTGATTTACACTATGCTGAAAGTTCTGGGGCCTGAAGGCACTCTGATCATGCCGACCTTTACATATTCCTATGCGGGTATATGGGACGTAAAACCATTTGATGTAGATACAACACCTGGGCCAACCAATGGCATTCTGGCAGAGACCCTGCGACAACATCCGCAGGCGCGACGCAGTGCGCATCCAACCTTTTCAGTAGCGGCAGTGGGCAGGCATGCTGAAAGAATCACGACTAGCAAGGAAAACTCTTCTCCACTCGGCGAAGACTCCGCATATGCCGAAGCGATGAGACTCGGCGCGAAAATACTACTCATAGGGGTTGGCAATACCCGCAACTCGGCCCTGCATTATGCGGAAGTATTGGCAGGCTTGCCTTATAATGATATTCCCTTCCGCGAATTCTGGGGACGCAATGCATTGGTTACGCGGAATGGTCAAGTAGAAGAGGTGGAACTGCGCAATGTATTTCCGGCATGCAGCTCTAATTTCGGCGTTGCGGACAACTATCTTGACAGCAAGGGGCTCACTAAACATGGACGGCTGGGGAAGGCTGACTCAATACAGATGGACGCTCATGCGGCAGTGCAGGCTGTGGCGGAAAAACTAAACCAGTCCCCAGCATGGCTGCTGTGTGATAATTTCGTTTGCGAACCATGCACACTGAGAAGAAAACGCTTGCATGAAAAGGGGCTGATATGAGTCAAAACGATTCTATTGATATTGGCCTAAAGGAAGTGGAATTGCGGAAAGATGAAGAAATTCATCTACTGCAACAACTCATCCGCATACCGAATAGCGTTGTATCCGGAGTGCTCTCATAAAGCTGGCTTTTCAGGACAGCTCACGGTCGCATTGCAGATACAACCCGGTTGGACTGAGCCGCTTTTGGGCTCTATGGACATTGAAACAGCCCCACACTGTCCGCAACTTCGCACCTCGGAGTTCCGATCAGAATCACAATCAAGGCAGGTCTGTCTCACCCATCAGGAAGCGGTCGCATTCTCGAGCGGCTCCGCGCCCTTCGCGGATAGCCCACACGATTAAACTCTGTCCCCTTCTCATATCACCAGCCGAGAAGACGCCCGCTACGCTGGTTGCATAGCTTTCGAATTCCGCATCAACGTTTGAGCGGGAGTCCCGGGCAACGCCCATTTGATCCAGCAACCGGTCTTCAGGGCCCAAGAATCCGAGGGCGAGGAGCACCAGTTGAACCTTGTGAGATTTCTCGGCCCCCGGCCTGGGCTTCGGCACGAGTCTCCCCTCCTCGTCTATCCAGTCAACCTCGACGGTACGGAGTTCCTCAACACAACCATCCGCACCTCCAACAAACCTGGTGGTCATCAGGGAGAATCCGCGCGGATCCTGCCCAAACAGAGATTTGGCCTCTTCTTGCCCGTAATCGACCCGAAAAATGCGAGGCCATTCAGGCCATGGGTTATCTTCCGGCCGGCTATCGGGAGGTTTCGGAAGGATCTCAAACTGCACCAGGCTACGACACCCGTGTCGCAGTGCAGTGCCCACACAGTCTGTCCCCGTGTCTCCTCCGCCGATCACAATCACATCCTTATCCTTCGCCGAAATGTGCTCCTGGAGCTTGCGACCGGATAGTAGATCTTTGGTGCTTTCGGTCAGGTATTCCATCGCGAAGTGGATGCCCTTCAGTTCCCGACCTTCTACGGGCAAATCACGCGGCCTGGTTGCCCCGCCACACAACACGACAGCATCAAATTCGCCCATCACCTTCTCAGCAGGAAGGTCCACTCCCACCTCAACACCGGTCACAAACTCGACTCCCTCAGCTGTCAGAAGGTCAACGCGACGCTCAACGAGTCTCTTGTCAAGCTTCATATTGGGGATGCCGTAGGTCAGCAAGCCGCCAATCCGGTCATCTCGCTCGAAAACAGTGATCGTATGGCCAACACTGTTCAGCTGGGCAGCGCAGGCAAGTCCGGCAGGTCCTGATCCAACCACTGCAACCCTCTTACCGGTACGTTGGATCGGCGGATTCGGTTGGATCCAGCCCTCCTCAAAGGCTCGGTCAACGATCGCGCATTCGATGCTCTTAATGGTCACAGGGGGTTCATGAATACCCAGAACGCAGGAGCTTTCACACGGAGCCGGGCAAACGCGACCCGTGAACTCAGGGAAATTGTTGGTCTTATTCAAGCGCTCGTAAGCTTGTCTCCACTGCCCCCGGTAAACCAGGTCATTGAACTCGGGAATCAAGTTGTTAATCGGACAGCCGACAGCCTCTCCATCGATGTCGCTTCCAACATGACAAAATGGGAGGCCACAATCCATGCAGCGAGCACCCTGCTCCTGGAGGAGCCCTTCGTCGTCATGAACAGTGAACTCATCCCAGTCCTTCATTCTTTCTTTCGGACTTCGGGACGGAGGAAGTCGCCGCTCGAATTCCATGAATCCCGTAGGCTTACCCATCGTTCACCTCTGCAACACCTCTACTATCCCGACCGCCTGCCGGTTAGTTTCCACCCGCACGCAATTTATCCTCGACGTTTCTTTCAAAAGCAACCATCAGAATCTCGTCTTCACTCACTCCTTCAGCTCTCGCCTGTTCCTGAGCTTCCATAACCCGCCGGTAATCATTAGGATAGACTCTCACCAGGAGTTTTCTGGATTCCTCCCATTTATCCAACACTCGCCACGCCAACCTGCTCCCCGTGTAGTTAACGTGCTTCTCGATCAAGCCTCGAACCAGTTCCGCCTCTTCGTCATCTTCCAACTCAAAGAGTTGCACCATTTCCATGTTGCACCGACTCGAGAAATCGCCACTGGTGTCCAAAACATAAGCAATGCCTCCGGACATTCCCGCCGCGAAATTCCGTCCTGTCTTCCCCAGCACAACAACCCGGCCACCGGTCATATACTCACAACCGTGATCTCCAACTCCTTCTACGACTGCCATGACACCACTATTGCGAACGCAGAAACGTTCACCGGCCACTCCCGAAATGTAAGCTTCGCCTCCCGTCGCTCCGTAAAAAGCAACGTTTCCAATAATTACGTTCTCTTCGGGTATAAACGATGCGCGCCGTGGCGAATAAACCACAATCCGACCTCCCGAAAGGCCCTTGCCGATGTAATCGTTTGCATCGCCCCCAAGAGAAAGGGTCATGCCGGGTGGAACAAAAGCACCAAAACTCTGGCCGGCCGATCCTTTGAAGTGGAGGTTGATCGTGCTATCGGGCAAACCGTCCGCACCGAAACGCCGAGTCACTTCACTTCCCAGAATTGTTCCCACTACGCGATCGGTGTTTCGAATCGGAAGCGTAGCGGTAACCGGGAACCGGTTCTCGAGGGCCGGCTGACAGAGCTTCAACAACTGGGTGTTGTCGAGGGCCAACTCAAGTTCGTGATCCTGTTCCTTTTCGCACCGTCTGCCCACATAGCCCGGGACCTTTGGCTGGAACAGGACGTTCGAAAGATCGACACCAGCTGCTTTCCAGTGATCCAGAGCCGGCTCGAACTCCAGGCAATCGGTACGCCCCAGCAGCTCTTCCATCGATCGGAAACCCAATTCGGCCACCAACTCACGGATCTCTCTGGCAAGGAAATACATCAGATTGACGACGTGAGAAGGTTTCCCTGAGAACTTCTTCCTCAGACGTGGGTTCTGTGTGGCAACGCCCACCGGACAGGTATTCAGGTGACAGGCCCGCATCATTATGCATCCCATCGCCACGAGAGGTAGAGTGCCGAAGCCATACTCCTCTGCTCCCAGGAGAGCCGCAACGACGACGTCGCGCCCGGTCTTGATCTGCCCGTCAACCTCCAGCGTCACACGACTCCGGAGATCATTGAGAAGGAGAACCTGCTGAGTCTCTGCCAACCCGAGTTCCCAGGGAAGTCCGGCATGTTTGATGCTCGTCAAAGGAGATGCACCAGTTCCTCCGTCATGCCCACTTATCAGAATGACATCTGCCTTGGCCTTAGCGACTCCGGCAGCGATTGTTCCTACCCCAACTTCCGCCACCAGCTTCACATTAATACGAGCAGCAGAGTTCGCATTTTTCAGGTCATGGATCAACTGAGCAAGATCTTCAATCGAGTAAATATCGTGATGAGGTGGAGGAGAGATAAGGCCGACTCCAGGAGTGGAGTGCCGAACTCTGGCTATCTCGGGATAGACCTTGTGGCCGGGCAACTGTCCGCCCTCTCCCGGCTTCGCTCCCTGCGCCATCTTTATCTGAATCTCCTGTGCCTGAACCAGGTACTCACTGGTGACCCCGAAGCGTCCCGAGGCAACCTGTTTGATGGCGCTGTTGCGCGAATCACCATTCGGATCCGGCCGATAGCGCGCAGGATCTTCACCGCCCTCACCTGTATTGCTTTTCGCTCCAATACGATTCAGCGCTATGGCAAGAGTCTCATGAGCCTCTCGACTGATTGACCCGTACGACATAGCACCCGCCTTGAACCGCTGAACAATCGCCTCTACAGGCTCCACCTCTTCCAGTGGAACAGGACCGTTCGCCGCTCGAAATCCCAAGAGGCTCCTCAACGTCGCCAACTTCTCTGCGCGATCGTTTACCAGCGCGCTGTACTTCTTGAAGGTCTCGTAGGAATTGTTACGGCAGGCCTGCTGCAGGAGATGCACCGTTTTCGGGTTGAAAAGGTGGTACTCGCCTCGATCCCTCCAGTGATACTGACCTCCTTCGTCGAGTTGCCGCTCGGGGGGCCGGTCCGCATACGCCTTCTCATGGCGTTTCAGAACCTCTTCTGCGATTACGTCGATGCCAATTCCACCGATGCGGGACACTGTCCCCGTGAAGTACTTCTCCACCACTTGCGGGTCGATTCCAATGCACTCAAAGATCTGTGCACCGTGATAACTGTGCACCGTGGAGATACCCATCTTGGACATCACCTTAACAATGCCTTTGGCCGCGGCATTAATGTATCTCGAGACAGCGGTCCGGTGATCCAGGCCGGACAGCATGCCGTTTTCGATCATCTCGTCCAGAGATTCGAACGCAAGGTACGGATTGACAGAGCTCGCGCCGTAACCTATCAGAAGTGCGAAATGATGGACTTCCCTTGGCTCGCCGCTTTCCACGACCAGGCCGACCCGCGTACGGGTCTCCTCACGGATCAGATGATGATGGATGCCGGACAGAGCAAGGAGAGCGGGGATTGGGGCATTATCTTCATCTGCACCGCGGTCAGAGAGAATGATGATTTCACAGCCATCCTCAATTGCCTGAGACGCCTGTCGGCAGAGGAATTCCATCGCATCCTCAAGCCCGGACCCGCCGTTCCGGACCGGGTACAGGATAGGCAACGCGATACTCTTAAACCCTCTAGACTCGGCTCGACCATTGTTAGTCCCATCCAACTGTTTCAGCTTTTCCAAGCTCTCGTTGCTGAGAATCGGGGACTTGAGCATGATCTGCCGCGCTGACTCCGGCTCAGGTTCTAACAGATTCCGTTCCGGCCCAATCGTGGCACCCCCCGATGTAACCAAAGCCTCGCGAATCGCGTCGATTGGAGGGTTCGTGACCTGGGCAAACAGCTGTTTGAAGTAGTTGTAGAGCAACTGTGGGCGATCAGAAAGAACAGCCAGGGAAGTATCGTTTCCCATTGACCCAATCGGATCGGCGGCAGCTTGAGCCATGGGCCCCAGGATCATCTTCAAGTCTTCTGTCGTGTACCCAAAGACCTTCTGGCGCAATAAGACCTTTTCCCGATCCACCGGCTGAACGTAATCGGATTCGGGGAGTTCCGCCAAAGAGATCTGGTGCCTCGCCACCCACTCACCATATGGGTGTTCCGCAGCCAGTTCTTGCTTGATTTCCTGATCCGAGATGATCCTACCCTGTTCAGTGTCGACGAGGAGCATACGACCCGGCTGAAGCCGCCCTTTCTTCTCGATCTGCTCGGCAGCAATGTCCAGTACTCCTACTTCGGAAGCCATGACCACGAGCCCGTCCTTGGTCACATAATAGCGTGAAGGTCGAAGCCCGTTCCTGTCGAGCACGGCTCCGATCCGAGTGCCATCTGTAAACGCAACCGAAGCAGGTCCATCCCAGGGTTCCATGAGGCAAGCGTGATACCGATAAAAGTTCCGCTTGGCCTCATTCATTAGTTCATTGTGTTCCCAAGGTTCCGGGATCATCATCATAATGGCATGAGGAAGAGACCTTCCTCCGAGGTGCAGCAACTCCAGCGCGTTGTCGAAAATCCCGGAATCACTTCCCCTTTCATCCAATACCGGCAGAATCTTCTCAAGATCAGTGCCAAAGAGCTTCGACCTGAACATGCTCTGCCGGGCACGCATCCAATTCACATTACCCCGCAGCGTGTTGATCTCACCGTTGTGGCACAGATAGCGATAAGGGTGAGCCCTCGCCCAGCTCGGAAAAGTGTTGGTACTGAAGCGGGAGTGGACCATGGCCAGGGCGGTCTCCATGGTGGCATTCTCCAGATCTTGATAGAAAGGCACCAACTGATCCGATTTGAGCATCCCCTTGTAAATGATGGTTCGATAAGAAAGCGAACAGACGTAGAACATCTCTGCTTGTGAGACGCCCAGCACACGAATTCTATTCTCAACCCTCCGGCGTATGACGTACAGCTTCCTTTCAAACGCCATTTCGTCTTCTAGCTCGGAGTTCCTGCCAATGAAAACCTGTCGAATAACCGGCTGAGTTGCTTTGGCCTCGAGCCCGAGCTGGTTGCTGTCATTCGGCACATTCCTCCAACCCAAAACTTTCTGCCCCTCTTCGACAACCGTCTTCTCGAGAATCCACTCACAGTGGTACCTCGCCTCCGGATCTGTAGGGAGAAATACAATCCCAACTCCGTACCAACCGTATTTTGGGAGATCGAATTGCAGGTTCGTCCGAAAATCCAAAAAGAACCTGTGAGGCATCTGGATCAGAATTCCTGCTCCATCCCCGGTATCGGCCTCACAGCCACAGGCTCCTCTGTGGTGCAGATTGTTCAGAACTTCGATCGCTTGCCTGACGATCAAGTGACTTTTTCTCCCCTTCTGGTCAACGACAAATCCAACACCACAGGCGTCTCGTTCCTGAGCTGGATCGTACATTCCTTGTTGAGAGGGGTATCCCCACTGCGACATTTCGCCTAAACCTTCCTTCTATGAGTCACACCCGCAGTTCGTACCTGACCCGAACCTCACACAGACTGACTACTGCGGTGACGGAAGCCTGCAAGAAAAGCAGACTAGAGATACCATACCATGAGAATTTGAAATGGTTAATCGCAGAACCATGGAACAAGCTCATAGGAGCGGTCTCAATTTTCGATGTCCTCCTGGGAAATCTTTAGGGAGAGACGGGCTCAAGTCGGGTTCCTGG
>JAUVSF010000234.1 GCA_030597245.1 Acidobacteriota bacterium | reverse complement strand
GGCAGTCTGCCCCCTGTCCGGCCAGCGTGCGTGGACAGCAGGGGCCGGCCACCGCGTGTACGCAGGAGAGCACCCGCAGGCCAGACAGAACCCGCTCGCCCTGCGGCAGCGGGATCGGATCACTTTCTCCAATTTTCTCGATCGAGATCAGCGGTGTTTGCGCATGGATCTTCCCCTGCTCTGAGGCATCCCACTCTTCCCTGGTGCGAACCATCTGGAACGGCACTTGCAGCGCTTCCGCCGCGGCTTCCATCTCCAGTGCGTCACGCTTGATGATGGCTGCACGGAGTTGACCCTCATCGGGTCCGCAATTGAGCAGTCTCAGGATCTTTCTTTCCTGGGAAGGGTACAGCGGGCACATGATCATCCAGCGCCCGTCCCGGGTCGGACACATGGGGTTCAAGACGACGTATGAGCCAAAGTTGAACATCTTGTAAGCGCCGTTGACGATCGTATAGGGGTACGCATCGGCCTGCCAGGGGCTCTGCTCGATCCAGGCCTTCCGCAAGTCGACATGAATGTCCTGGCCCTCGCCGGTGCGCTCCTTCCAGATTGCGGCCTCGGCGACCGCGTTGGCGGCAAGAACACACGCGGGTGCAGCGCCGGCCTTCATGACCGTCTTGCGGACGGGTTCTTCCCCGGCAAACGTCACCTTTCCACCGCTGTCCTCTATGGTGAGACCCGCATCTCGCAAGATGTTGTCGGTGACCGTACGCATGTCGTCGTGATCGTTAACGATTTGTTCTGTAATCATTGCTAACCTCCTTTTCTTTCCGGCGTCGGGATCCTGCCAAGCTAAACATTGGCCAAATACCCCTTCAGATTGAACTCAGTCTAGGTTAATAAAGCCTCTGAAATGTGTGTGTTCACCTATTCACTCGTGTAGTGCAGGCTACCGAAAAGTCTTTTGATCCGCTTGACATTTTCCGCCACGTTCGGACGCAGGCTCCTGAAACATCGGCACCTGTGTCCTGACCACGCCGAGGCATCCGGCATCCGGCATCCGGCATCTACTACGATTGTCTTACCCGTTGGAATCATCTTGTCAAGCTGGATGGACCTGGTACCCGGTACTTCAACGAACTCAAAAATGTCTACAGCGCGAATACCTCCCATCAAGTTGATGTTGCTTCCTTTCTAAAAGTGCACAAATAACCTGGTTCCCAGTACCAAGCTATTATCCGTGCCTTTCAATCCTGAAGTGATGTACTGAACATCGGCGGAAAGCTGGAGCCAGGGCGTGATGGCGAAGTTGTAGTAAGCTTCAATACCCGTTTCATCGTTCAGGATTCCGCCGATTACTGGTTGCTTGTTGAGGTCGCTCGAAGCCCGCATGGTGTAAATGCCCACGCCCATGCGGTCCAGTGGGCGTCCGCCAATTACGCCTCGTGCCCCAATACCGCCGCTGATGGTGATGTTCCAGAGATTGCGGTCATCCGGCATATACGCAAAGCGGTAGAACAAGCCAACACCCGGTTGATTCTCGCCAAAAAACAGTGCGGCCACATCAAAGTCTTCCTTGCGTCCGCCATTAGCCTTGGAAACGTGGGCTCCCTCCGGTGTCCAGAAATATTGCTCGCCAGTGAAGGTGAACATCCAGTTGCCGGACTTCTTGGGTACGTCGCCCTCGATAATACCCGGCACAAAACGCGGGTTGTCGAGCGCCAGTGCATCTTTGCTGACGTAGGCTATTACCGGGGTGAATCCACCTTTAAGGCCGCTGGAAGTTTCGTAGTCAATAATGAACGAAACTGCCGCACCATAGTTCTTCCAGACTCCACCATAATCACCGGGCGTCGTCTCAGGGTCCCAGACTGCATAGGCGACCGTCAGGTTTTTGTTGACCGGCTGTAAAAGCAAAGCGGCATAAGTTGAGAAGCTCAGTAACTCACCCCACAGCAACTCATTATTCAGACTCGCATTGAGAAACTGGGTTTCCGGATTGTTGGCAAAGGAATTTTTGTCCAGAAAGTTCGTTGCATCCACCCGCCCCACAATCAAAGCCATCTTATGGGGCAGGCCCTGCATCCAGTAATACTCCATCAACTCGGTACTGTTTTCAAACGGTACCGGCCACATGGGCGTCATGTTGACGGGGGATACATTGCCTGCTTCCGATGAGATGGGATTCCCAAAGCTGGTCTGGCCGGTGAAATTAAACAATCCTTCCGACCACCCACCGAGCTTTGCTGTATCGAAAGTCACATGGTATTCCGTCATTCCGTTGTACAGCACTGGGCCGTTATCTTTCCGATTACCCCCGGATGCAACGCCTTGCAGTACCTGGGTCAACCAGCCGTCTACCGTGACGCCCCTTTCGTAGAGCTTGGTCCGACCCCCGTTGAAATCACCGAACAATGTGCTTCTGGTCGCGAGTTCGCCGGAGTAATTCCACACAGGAGTGACCGGCGGCTTAGCCCTGGTAAGCGAAATGAGGCCGTTTTCCAGTTTCGGAGACAGCTCTTTCTTCTCAGCCTCAACCTTCTCAGCCTGACTCTTCTCAGCCTGATCCTTCTCAGCCTCAACCGAAAATGCCGGTTGTGCGCACAGTGCAAAGAAAAGACCGGCCAGAATTGCTGGGTATTTAATTAACATCATTGTCTCTCCTTGAGCAAAATGGACTTGACTATCAAGCCACCTGTTGCGACCTGTTGCGCCGGCAGGCATGCGAAGCGGAAGCAGCAGTAACGCAAATACAGAACTTCGTCTTATTTGTATCGATCTGTTTCCCATGAACTTACTCCTAATCATTTGTGTGATGTCGAGAGGAGCGTACAGCGAGCTTCTCTTCATCTTCTTGACATTCCGCGCCAAGTTCTTTTTTTTCGGAACTGATGCTCGAAGTCTCACTGAACGACGAAAGTCACTTGGTGCCACCGCGCAAATCCGGTAACAGGTAACCTTTCGCTTGGAGGTCTGCTCGAACTGCTTTCTTGTCCATTTTGCCGGTCCCGGTAAGCGGGATCGAATCAACAAAAATCACGTCGTCGGGCAGTTGCCATTTGGCGAAAGTTGTCGCGCAGTGCTGCTTCACTTGTTCCGCTGTCAACTGAGTCCCCTCCTGCAGCTTCACCAGCGCTACCGGGCGCTCGTCCCATTTGGGATGCGGCATGCCTACCACGCAGGCTTCGATGACGCCTGCTATCCCAACACTATCGTTCTCGAGATCCTCCGACGATATCCATTCTCCACCGCTCTTGATCAAATCCTTGAGGCGGTCGGTAACGTTGACGTAGTTCCCTTCGTCGATCGTCACGATGTCGCCTGTTCGCAGCCACCCATCATGGAAACATTCAGGGTGGGATTCTTTGTAATAGGCATCGCAGATCCACGGTCCCCGGAGCATCATTTCGCCCTGGCTCTTGCCATCGTGGGCAAGAGGATTGAATTTGCTGTCCATGATCTCGGCGTCCAGACCGGGCATTGGGATACCGGTCTTGGCGATGTTCGCGAGTTGCTGATCCTCGCTGAGTTTCAGATCGGCATGCTTCATCAACCGTCGCGAAATGGTGACGATGGCCGTTGTTTCTGTCATCCCGAAGCCCTGGATCAATTCGACGCCCATCTTGTCGAAGTACCATTTGCTAAGCGCCGCCGCAGGGGCCGACCCACCGCAGGTCAAACGCGACAGACTGGAAAGGTCGAATCGTCCAGGATTGGCTTCGATGAGAGCCTTCAGCTCTTCCCAGATAGTCGGCACACCCGTCGTGAGAGTCACCCGCTCGGAATCGAACAGAGACGCCAGCCGTTCCGAGGACATGTAACGGTAAGGAAATACCTGTTTTGCGCCCAGCATCGTTGCTGCCCAGGGAATTCCCCAGCCCATGGCGTGGTACATTGGCACCACCCCGCAGATACTGTCCGTGGCGGAAATATTCATGGCATCGGTCATGGCGAGCGTAATAGTATTCAGGTACTGGGAGCGATGCTCGTACATCACGCCTTTGGGGTTGCCGGTGGTACCGCTGGTGTAGCATAAACCCAGGGGGGAATTCTCATCGATATCCGGCCATTTGTAGTCGGTGGGGCATCCGCTGATGAATGCTTCGTAGTCAACTGCATCGGGAAGTGATGTTTTCCAGCCCCCGAGTCCCTCTTCCGTAGCAACGACGAACTGCTTGATCGTAGGAATCTTTCCCGCGAGTTTTTCGAACGCGGGCAGCAGATCCGCATCAATGATCAGCAGTTTGTCTTCAGCATGATTGATAATATATTCGAGGGCCTCCTCAGTGAAACGGACATTCAGAGGATGAAGCACAGCGCCCATGCAGGCGACAGCATGGTAGGTTTCCAGATGACGAGATCCATTCCACATAAAGGTCGCGACACGATCGCCGATACCAATACCCGCGCCGGCAAGGGCATGAGCCAGCTGATGCGCCCGATCCCGTGTTTCACGATAGGTCTGTCGCCGTGTGCCCGATTCGGTCGCGGTCACGATCTCCTCATCGGGGGCTACAACAGCTCCACGCTCAACAAGCTGTCGCATCAATAAAGGAGTGTGCTGCATATCAAACAACCTCCTGGCGTGTCACTTTCTGCGATTGCTGAAGTGACTTGATCTTCAACGATTGTTCCTTCACTGCCTTCGCGATTTCCCAGGCTTTCCGTTCCTCGTCGGTTGTCAATCGAGGTGGTGGGACTGGCGTTGCCTTTCTTTGCGCATCCATGGCCACAAAAATGTAGTGTGCGCTGGTGCAGAGTTCACCGGGCTCGAGGCCTTTTGCATAGCGGTAGACATCCACCTTGACAGTCATGGATGTACGTCCCGTGCAGACCACTTTGCTGACTGTCTCGAGCACATCGCCAACCTGAACAGGAAGGAGGAAACTGAACCCTTCGACGGAGGCTGTGACCGTATTGACGGTATCGGAATAGCGGCCGGATGCCATGCCGGCAGATGAATCCATGATCTCCATCAGGCGGCCGCCAAACATATTTCCAGCCGGGTTGGCATCGTTGGGAAAGACCTGCCGATAGCTACTCAGTACTTTGGCAACCTTGCCTGGTTGGTTCATTGTGGACTCCAATCCGGGAGGGTGAGTTTGCCCTCCCGAAATACGGCTTCATTTGACCGTCATGAAAGCGTTGGTCAGCACGAAGCCGGAACTTTCCTTGGAGTGCGATGAAATCAGCAGTTTGCCATCGATGTTCCAGACTTTGGTTACCAAAGTGTCGCCGGGAAAGAATGTTCCCGCGAAGCGGACGCCATAACCTGTCACTTTTGTAACATCTCCATCGAGTACATTGTCAATGACCGCCTTGCAGGCCATCCCGAACGTACAAAGTCCTTGCAGGATCGGCTGGGGAAAACCCGCCTTCTTTGCGACTGCCGGATCGGCATGCAGAGGGTTCATATCTCCGGTCAGGCGATACAATAGCGGCATTCGTTTTGAAGTCTTTGTCTCGAAAACGGAGTCCGGTGCGCGTTCGTCCGGCGCTACATTTCCTGCCTTCGGTCCCCGGTCCCCACCGAATCCTCCTTCACCACGTGCGAAAATGGAAAAACGGTTAGTACAGAGCAGATCGCCCCCTTTTTCCCTGGTGTCCACCTGCATGATGATCAGCGCTGCATGGCCTTTGTCGTAGATGGCTGGGATAGTCGCGGTACTCTCCAGTTCAGCCTTGGCCGGTAACGGACGATGGATCTCTATTTCCTGCTCGCCATGCAACACTTTGCTAAAGTCAATGTCAATTCCATCCGTATTCAAGATGGTGTCATCCATCATAGGAAAGACCGGAATTACGCCATAACTGGGCAGCACTTTAAGATGCTCTTCGTACAGGTATGCCAAGTTTGCAGGGCTCGTCGGATCGTCCGGCGGAAGGCCGGTACCGATTCCCAGGTTATAGAGGATGACATCCGTCTCCTTATAACTCGTTGTAACTGGTTTGTGCTTTGCAGCTAACGCTTTTTCTAAATCTATAGACATAATAATCCTCTTTCTTTTGGTGAAATCATTCTGCTACACCAATCACTCCCGCCTCGGCGAGTTTCTTGATTTCGGCATCGCTGTAACCCACGGCCTTAAGCTCTTGCACGGTGTTTTCGCCGACGCGCTCGGGTGCCTTCTGCGGGGTGGCCTTCTCGATTCCCGCTACATTGACAGGGCTTTGAACCGTGCGAATGCCATTGGTGTCCTCGACCACAGGGAAGAAGTCGTTGTCGATCATCTGCTGATCGACCGGAAGTTCTTCGTTGGTCGCGACGACGGAGAAGTTGGTCTTCGCGGCGCGCAGCTTGGCGGCAGCATCCGCAAGGAGCATCTTCGAGAACAACGCGTCAAGCGCGGCCACCAGTGCGGCGTGGTTCCTGATACGCAGACCCGGGCTCGTGAACCGAGCGTCGGTTTTGAGGTCGCCGGCGCCGAGTGCATCGCACATGGGTTCCCAGTTCCTCGGGTTCAACTGCACAATGAAAATGCGGCGATCGTCCTTGGTCGCGTAGATTGCGCCAACGAGCGGATTCACCCATTCCTTGTGCGAGATGACCTTAAGCGGATCGCACCCGACGATCGCCGCTTGCACCTGGATACTGTTGGTCCAAACGCCACTTGCCATGAGCGAGGTACTGACCTTGCACCCCTTGCCGGTGCGCTCGCGCTGGTAGAGGCCGGTCATGATGGCGGCAAAGAGCGCCACCGAGGTGTTGTTGTCGCCCATCCCTGTCGGTGCCATGGACGGCTCGGCGCCTGCGGCACGGAGCGTGTTCATGCGTCCCGTGCGTGCCCACCAAGCGGTTTCGTCGAAGCCTGGTGCATCCGCTTCGGCACCCTTCTCACCGAACCCCGTGATCAGGGCATAAACCAGTTTCGGGTTGATTTTGATCAACTTCTCATAGTCGATGTTCAGATCCTCAATGACGTGAGGCAGCGAGTTGGTGAGAAAGATATCCGCCTTTTCCACCAGCTTGTAGAGGGCCTGCTGTGCATCCGGGTCTTTGAGATTCAGCGCCACCGACTTCTTGTTGCGGTTCGCGAGGAGGTGCGTGTAGGCAGTCTCGCTCGGCATCAGCGGCGGCATCTTGTGGCCATTGCGCCACGGGTCACCGTTGAGTGGCTCGATCTTCAATACCTCGGCTCCGAAGTCGGATAACTGGACCGCGGCCGATGGGCCTGCGACGAAGCTTGCGACTTCGACTACCTTAATTCCATCAAGAACATTCTTCTTACTCATTTCGTTTTCTCCTTTCGGCTTACTCAATTGTCTGTCTCCCTGAAATCGGTGACCATACGCAAACCGTCGTGGCTGCTAACGATTTGACACGTGATCGTTTCCCAAGTCCTACGCTTGGTCATCAATCACTTGCTGCAGATTGCGCCCCGAAATCTGTGTGTTAACCAAATCACTCGTGTGATTCCGAGGGCACAATACAGTGAAGTCTTTTCACAAGCTTGACATTTCCCGCCACATCGTTC
>JAUVSF010000107.1 GCA_030597245.1 Acidobacteriota bacterium | reverse complement strand
GCCCACCGTGCCCCTCGGCAATTGCCCGGGCGATACTCAGCCCGAGCCCCGCACCTCCTCCGCCGGTAGATCGTGCGTCCGTGGCTCTGTAGAAGGGTTGGAAGATCTGTCTCTGTTCGTCAGGCGAAAGGCCGACACCGGTGTCTGTCACTTCTATAACTGCGTGGTCTTGGTCGGCCTTCAATGAAACGGTGACGGCTCCTCCAGCAGGAGTGTATTTGAGTCCGTTCTGGACGATGTTGGAAAGGAGTTGTTGCAGGCGAACGTGGTCGCCCTGGACTGACACCGGTTCGACAAGACCCTCAATAAGTCGAACAGAAGCCTGGTTGGCCAGCCAATCGAGCCGTTTACATACCTCGTGGATCAGCTGAGCAAGATCGACAGGGTCGCTGCCCATTCTCGCAACCCCTGCATCAGTGCGAGCGAGATACAGTAGTCCATCAACGAGATTTGACAGCCGGTCAATTTCCTCAAGAGCGCTGGCGATCGCCCTCCGGTATTCGATCTCATCTCGTGGTGCCCGAAGAGTGAATTCCAGTTCGCCTCTAAGAATGGTCAATGGTGTCTGCAGTTCGTGGGATGCGTCTGCACTGAACTGACGGATCTGGTGAAAGGCCTTGTCGAGTCGTCCGAGCATTTCGTTCAGTGTTCGCGCCAGCCTGTCCAACTCATCACCGGAACCCGTTTCCTTCAATCGTTCCGCCAGGTGTTGGGCACTGATCTGACGGGCTGCATTCGTCATTTGGTCAACTGGCGCTAGCGCCCGCCGGGCCAGAAGCCAGCCACCGGTGCCTGCGAAGAGTAAACCCACAGGAAGAAGGGCTGCCAGGATGCGCAGAAACCGGGCCCGAGTCTTGTACATGTTATCCAGGGACATTCCCACCTGAACCAGGCTAACCAGCCGGTCTCCTCTCATCACCGGTTTTGTAAGCACTCGTACCGGCTGTTCTGAGATCTCACCCGTCTCAAATGTCGCTATTCCCCGGGTTGCATTCTCGAGCACTTCAGGACTGATTGGAATCTGTCCGGAAGACCGCTGCTGCCTCGAGTAACGTCGCCCTGAGGGGTCAAGCATTTCAAAGTAGGGATCGAGAGGAGAGAAGCCGAAGTGGCGGCGAAAAAGTCGGTCAACTTCGGCAGGGAAAAAGGGTCCGGCTTCGCGGCGTGCTCGCTCGACCAGAGTCTGAGCAACGCTGTTCAAGGCAACATCCAGATCCCGCATAAGGCTATACGATAGGAGGGCATAGGCGCTTCCACCAAGAATCAAGAGGGAAAGGGTCAAAACGCCGGTGTACCAGAGGGTCAGTCGGAATCCGATGGATCGAGTGAACATGAGCTACTCCACTTTCAGTACGTATCCCACCCCCCGAACCGTGTGAATGAGTTTGGGTTCCTTCCCAGCATCGATCTTGTTCCTCAGGTAGTTGATGTATACGTCAATCACATTCGTGGAGGTGTCGAAGTAGTAGCCCCAGACGTTGTCGGCGATTCCCGTCCTGGACAAAACTCGCCCTGTGTTTCGCATCAGATAGTTGAGAAGAGTGAATTCTTTGGCCGTCAACTCAATTCTCTCGTTCCCTCGCCGGACTGTTCGAGTCGCCGGGTCCAAAGTCAGGTCTGCTACCTGAAGCACCGACGGCTCGGCTTCTTTCCTCCTTCTCAAGAGGGCTCGGACTCGGGCAATCAGTTCCTCGAAGGCAAAAGGCTTGGCAAGGTAGTCATCTGCGCCGGTATCCAAGCCAAGTACCTTATCTTCGATCGTGGCCCGTACTGTGAGCAGGAGGACAGGGGAACTGAAGCCTCTTTCTCGGAGGCGCCTCAAGACTTCCAGCCCGTCGATCTTCGGAAGGTTAATATCAAGAATCAGTAGTTCGGGTTCCCGACTCAGTGCCAGATTCAGACCTTCTCTGCCGTCCGGGGCAACATCAACAGTGTACCCCTCTTCTTCGAGTCCTCTCCTGATGAAATTAGCAACCTTCTTCTCGTCTTCAACTACCAGCAGCCGCACTGTTTGAACCTCGAACTGTTGATGTTCAATCCATGTGTGATAGGTCCTAAGATCTTTCATTCTTGTACATCCCTGTGACTCCACGCAAGTTCGTGTGGACAACTCTCCAGAGTGTTTCCGTTCCGGTGTCAGGTTGATGGTTTTCATCTAACTGCGCAATGACACCATGAAACATTCGCTGATTTAGAGGCGGATTCGTGTTACTGAGAAGTACATGTCAGGGTAGAATAGTTGCGGTTCGGTAAGGGCGGCTTTCGTATGAATAGAAAGGTTCTGTTTAGCTTCGTGCTCCTGGGAGGGGCCATCACCGTGGTGGTCGCCTGGTTGATTCATAGCAGCAGTTCCGGATCGCTTTACCCTCAGGAATCGAGAGAACTTGCAGAATCTGCTGGTTTCACCGGTTCGGAAGGCTGTCGGGATTGTCATGAGCGCTTTTATAGCCTGTGGGCTCCTTCTCATCACGGTTTGGCTATGCAGGAGTTTTCGCCCGAATTCGCTCGCACCGAGGTCACTCCCCAGCTGAGTGAGGTCCTGATAGGGGACTCGCATTACGTGGCCGAAATCCAAGAGGGTGAGGGCTGGGTGGTTGAGACCGGACCGGCAGGTGAGAAACGCTATCGGATAGCTTTTGCCCTGGGCGGGAAAAACGTCTATTACTTCCTGACTCCGATGGAACGCGGGCGCCTTCAGGTTCTACCTCTGGCCTACGATGTACGCAAGCAGGAGTGGTACGACACCACCGCGAGCATGGTCAGGCACTTCTTTGGTGAGGAAGATGCGGCTCTGGACTGGAGAGAACAGCCACTCACCTTCAATACCTCCTGCTATAGCTGTCACGTGAGCCAACTCTCCACTAACTATGATTTGAAGCCGGATAGCTATGACACCAAGTGGAGAGAACCGGGGATTAACTGTGAAACCTGCCATGGCCCCGGTGGAGAGCATGCCCGTGTCTGCAGAGAGGCACCGGAAGGAACGGTGCCGGACGACCTCAAGATCATTCAAACTTCAGTCTTTACCGCAGAACAGATGAATGATCTGTGCGCGACGTGTCATGCCAAGATGTCCCCTCTCACGAACACTTTTATGCCGGGGGACAGATTCTTCGATCACTTTTACGTGCATACCCTTGAACATCGTGACTATTACCCCGATGGGCGTGACCTTGGAGAGAATTTCACGCATACACCTTGGTTGATGAGTCCCTGCGCTGTGTCTGGAGAACTCGACTGTAATTACTGCCACACTTCCAGCGGTCGTAATCGACACACTGGAGAGGAAGCGGACAACGCTTGCAGACCCTGTCACGACCAGTATGTGAATGACCCGGCCGCACACTCATTTCACCTCGCCGAAAGTCCTGGGAGCCGGTGCGTTGGGTGTCACATGCCGAGTACTTTTTTTGCCAAGATGGAGAGGCACGATCATTCCATGTTGCCTCCCACACCGGCTGCTTCAATCGCATTTGAGTCGCCAAACGCCTGTAACATCTGCCATGAGGATCAGACTGCCGAGTGGGCAGATGAATGGGTAAGAAAATGGTATGCCACTGACTACCAGGCGAAGGTCCTTCACCGGGCGGCTCTGGTTGACGCCGCTCGGAAAGGAGACTGGTCCAGACTACCTGAAATGCTTGCGTACATCTCGAGTAGCGATCGTGATCAAGTGTTCGCGGCGTCGTTGATTCGGTTGTTGCAGGCCTGTCCCGATCCGAAGAAAGTCCCGGTCTTGCTGGGCGCCTTACAGGATGATTCCCCGCTGGTACGCTCCTCTGCCGCAGGTGGCCTGCAGTATCGACCGGAGCCGGAGGTGCAAAAGGGCTTGCAAGGGGCTCTCAGGGACGATTACCGGGGCGTCCGGATCGAAGCCGCACGCTCCCTGGCGAATTACCCGAGGGAACGGCTCAATACTGAGGACAGACAGGCTTTGGCCAGGGCGAGCGGGGAACTGGAAGCCTCTCTAAAGGCCAGGCCGGATGACTGGGTTTCCCACTACAATTTGGGGAATTACTACGTTGAAAGAGGTCAACCGAAGGACGCGCTCGAGGAATTTGGAACCGCTATCGCCCTGAATCAGAGTCAGCTGATGCCTCTGGTTAACGCTTCCATGATCCATGCCCGCATGGGAAACAATACAGAAGCTGAAAGAAAACTCCGCAGGGCCCTGGAGATCGCACCGGCGAACCCGCAGGCGAACTTCAATCTGGGTCTGCTTCTAGCTGAAAAGGGCGACAATAACGGAGCAGAACGTTGTCTTAGGGTGGCAGTCGAGTCGGACCCTGATTTGGCGGAAGCGACCTTTAATCTTGGGGTGTTGGTTGCTCAGGATCGGCTTGACGAGGCGGTTCAGCTCACCCGCCGGGCCTTTACTCTTCGTCCTGATGCTGCCCGATACGGCTATACGTACGCCTTCTATCTAAGTGAGAAAGGGAATCTAACTGAATCTGCTTCGGTGCTCCATCGGCTAGTCGAAGAGCAGCCCGGGTATTCTCTTTCCTACGCCCTGCTCGGGTCAATCTACGAGCGCCTGGGTCAGAATGACAGAGCGATGGACATCTATCGACGAGCTCTCGCCACCGTGCAACTGTCTCCGCGGGAGCGCTACGAATTCCAGGCGAGGCTCGGCGAATCGAACTGAGTTTGGGACTAGGGGGCTGAGGACTAACCACGAAGTCACAAAAGCACAAGAGGAACTAGTTCCTTGTGTTTTCGTGATTTAGTGGTTAAGGGCCCTCCCACCGTTTGAACAGATCGTTTTCCAGCTCGATCTCCAGCAAGTCGAGTACGCGGTTGACGGTATGGTCGACAAGGTCCTGGATTGTCTGCGGACGATGGTAGAACGCTGGCAGAGGAGGCATGACAATCGCGCCGATTTCAGTGGCTTGAGTCAGGAGTCGCAGGTGGCCGAGATGCAGCGGCGTTTCACGGGGAAGCAAGACCAGCTTGCGCCGATCCTTCAGCACGACGTCCGCGGCACGCAGCAAAAGATTATCGGCGTACGAGATGACGATTCCCGACAGGGTTTTCATCGAGCAGGGCGCAACGACCATACCGACCGTTTTGTATGAGCCCGATGAAATGGCTGCGGCGATGTCGCTCATTCGATAAACGCGATCCGCGAGGGCTTCCACCGCATCAACTGAATAATCCGTTTCCAGGAGCATGGTGCGCTTGGCGGCGTTCGACATGACCAGGTGTGTTTCGACCTCCTCGACTTCGCGGAGCACCTCAAGGAGACGAATTCCATAAATCGTTCCACTTGCCCCGGAGATACCGACGATCAACCTTTTCGCATCCATTCTGTGATTGTACCTTCTAATGTTGGTCCAGCCACCCAGGAATCCCATGGAGTGATGAAGGGTCGGCTTGTGGCCTGCCGGGAGGGATGAACCACTAAGACACCAAGTCACTAAGGAATTAATAGTGTTTTCGTGATTTTGTGGCTAATCTCACCAGGCTACGTTTCCCACACAGAGAGTTCGCATGGACTCCCGCGAGAAGAAATTATTAGTATACTGAAGAGTATTCAACGACAAGAACAGCTAGAATGGACGACATTTACTGGATTAAGTCCCTGCAGCAGGGGGGGAAGACCCGCCCCGGAGTGAAAGATATCAGATGAGTTCGGAGGAGGAAGTGGGATCGGTGGAAGTGATGCCGCTAAGCACGCGTCCCAGGGTTCGGTTGTTTATGAGGAAAGCTTTGACATTGTTGCCGGCCATGCTTCTCTTGGCAGGCGGTTCGTTGTTCGCGCAGGAAACAGTTTCAAATCAAGAGCAGGATACTGGCGATACCAAGGCCGAGGCTCAAGCCCCATCAGCGGATACCAGGAGCGAGCGTCTGAAACAGCGCCGCGAGGCAAAACGGGAAATCCTCACTCCACCCGAGCCTCATATGGCTGAGAAGTACCTTAAGAAGTTCGATGCAAAGGGGAGTCAGTCGATTGATGACACCAACTTCTGGGGTTTCTATCCGCGCATCGACTGGATTGCCCGCGGATCTGGTGCTGCACTGGGTGTTCGGTACTGGAACCCGGAGGTGATCGGCCCGGTGGACCTGATGGGCTCGGCCTTCTATTCATGGAGACGTTATCAGCTTTACGATCTTCAGACTGGTCTGATTCCCAATCGGGGCAAACGGATCCCTTCGAAGACATTCGAACATGAGAGTTTTGAGCAACTCGGAGAGGTGGATCGGAATCTGTTCTCCCGTTTCAAGTTGTTTGGAAACTTTCGATATCGTGATCGAACAGATGAGTCGTTTTATGGATTAGGTCCGGCTTCCAAGGCAGAGAACCGCCATCGCTATTCAGTCCAGGACACACTCGCCGAAGTGGTCCTGGGGTACCAGTTCACTCAAAATATTGGCTTTACGTATAAGCTGGGCGCTCTGGGTAATACCCTTGGTTCGGGAAGGAGTGACCCGTCTCTGAGCGACCTGATTCCCGACGGCATTGATTTGCCGGAGGGCATCGAGGGGCCGAACTACGTGCGGTCCCAGGCGAGCTTTCTGTTCGATTATCGGGATGATCCGGGGCTGCCTCACAAAGGAATCATGGTGGCGTTGCTCTGGCAGAGAATGGAAAACATCGATCGGATCGACTTATTCAACTTCACGCAGTGGGGGATGGATGTGAGGGGGTATATTCCGCTGGGAGCTCGGCAACGGGTTCTCGCCCTGCGAGGCCTTTTCATAGACTCCGATCCAGGCAGCGGAAACAGGGTGCCTTTCTTCCTGATGCCCTCTCTTGGTGGTGGAGAATCCCTGCGCGGCTTCCCCGCTTTCCGATTTCAGGGTCCGAAGATGATGCTGATTCAGGCGGAATACCGCTGGGAGGCATCGCCTCGTTTTGAACTGGCCCTGTTTGGTGACACGGGAACGGTTGCTCTCATTGGAGATAGAATATCCCTTGACGAATTGAAGAGTGACGCGGGGGTAGGCTTCCGTATCAAATCGTCTCGGTCCACCCTCTTTCGTCTCGACCTGGCTTATGGTAATGAGGGTTGGGCTGCCCAGTTTAGAATGTCAGCAGTTTTTTGAAGACCCATGTTTTACTTAAGAACCAAGGTTGCTTATTGCTTGTATTTGGTCGCATTCGTCGCCACAGTCGTCTGCGTCTCCGGCCAGAAATATCTTCCTGACGATCCGATCCAGAAGGACCATGACAATCTCCCGATAGAGAGACCGGCGCAAGTTGAGCTGAGCCCGACTTTTGACATGGCTGAAAACAGCTTTGGCACCGAAGCCGGCCCTTTGGTGAGAGCGGAGAACATCAATACTCTCGGAGAGGTTCCTGATTCGAGCTGGTTTACAAACCGAATTGGTATCCGGGAGATGACGCTCGAGGAACTTGCCCGGGGTGCCGATACGGTGGGACCCCCTGATACAACCACGCCTCTCACCGTCGTGGGAGGAAGCTTAGGAGCCGTTACTGAAGGGTTCAGAGTCCGAGATTCCCGCGGCGAGGACTACTATCTCATCCTTGATCGTAAAGGAATGAGGAATATGGGAACCGGGGCTGCCGTTGTGGCCAACAAGTTCTTTCACGCGTTTGGGTACAACGTATTAGGCGCTACGATCAACTATTTTGATCCGGGGGAATTTGTTATTTCCCCAGATGCCACGATCACTTTGCTGGGAGGCAAGGAAGTGCCTTTGGATCGAGAGTTCATCGACCTGTTCCTCGATGAAAGGGAGAGGGAAGACGACGGGACCTACCGTGTTGTGGCGTATTCGTTGCTTGACCGAGAGAGTTTGGGTGAGTTCAAGTTTTATGGTACTCGAAGTGACGACCCGAACGATATCTATCCCCACGAAAATAGACGTGAATTAAGGGGAATGCGGTTGTTCTCGGCCTGGCTCAATCATACCCTGGCCCGAAGCATCAACACCCGAGGCTTCCTGGTCACCGAGAATGGTCGCGCGTTTATAAGACACTATCTGATCGATTTCTCAACAGCTCTTGGGAGTGGATGGGATCTGGACGACCGCCTCATACCCAAAGATAAACAGGCAGGGAACGAGTATTCTCTCTTGGGTGACACTCCCGCAACCCTGAAAACCGCCCTGAGTATGGGCATTTGGATGCGTCCCTGGTTGAAGATCGATTACGCGTACCCGAAATACGCAGAGATCGGAAGGATCGAGAGCGACTATTTCGAACCGGACAAATGGAAGCCGGAATACCCGAATGCGGCGTTCGAGCGTATGCTGCCTGACGATGCCTTCTGGGCAGTGAGGATTGTCTCCCGTTTCTCCGATGAGATGATTCGTACGATTGTGAAAACAGGGCAGTTCTCCGATCCAGCCGCTGAAGAGTATTTGGTTCAGACGCTTATCAAGCGACGTGACAAGGTTGTGAAGCACTACCTTAGTGACGTGAATCCCCTCGACGAGTTTCGAGTCGAGGATCGGCAACTTGTCTTCCGAAACCTGGGTGAGGAAGCGGGATTAGCCGAAGGAACCAAGTATGAACACGAATGGTTCGTTTTCGATAATCAAGCGTCGGAACTGGCAGTTCTGACGCAGCGCCTGTTGGGCAGTGAGCGGAGGGTCAACATTCCCAGTACATCGGTTGACTATTTGACCGTTCGACTCCGTTCTCGTTCGGTTGAGAAGCGTCGCTGGAAGAAGAACATTGATGTGACGCTTCGAATGGATGATCCGCCTGTAGTCGTGGGGGTAGAACGCGAAATTGGAGCGTTTGTCCTGCAGAGGACGCTTGAAGGGGGATACGTTGCCCAGTCCCACCTTGAATTCGGAGGCACTTATCAGGGACTCGAAGATGACCAGCGTCGCTTGATCGACGATTGGGTCCGGCGTTTCAATGAGCTGACGAGCCGCGGCGTCAAACCGAATGAAGTTTATGACAACCTCGCCCTTTCTACCAGGAGTACGTTCGAAGGAGTTACGCACGCCCTCTCGGAGACACAGCTTACGAACGAAGCCGGCGAATACCTGGGAACACCGCTTGATTTGATCGACTACGTCGAATCGGTGCGTGGTCGAGTCCAGGGCGCAGGCGGAGACCAGCAATTCAGGATGTATGTCACCCTGAAGCCCGATGCTCTCGAGACCCTGGAAGCCTCTCGGGAATTTATGCAGAAAGGGGACAATACTCACTATCACAAGGGATATCCGCTGAATTACCGGCAACTCGGCGGACCTCCGTCGATGCAGGTCTCCGCAGCAAGAGACGGGCGTCGGGCCGACATTGACGTCGATTACCGGGCTTCTGGAGCCCCTTCTGCCCTCTTCAACGGGCATTTGACGGCCGCCAACTCCGATGTCAGGGCGGGAAACAACCACAATCGACATTCGGGCCGGTGGGAAGGATACACGAACTGGTGGCGGGGACTTTTCGGATTGCCGGCGATTGCAGCTTTAGTGGGACAGGAGGATCCGGAGGAGACAACGATTCCGATGCACCCTCGCAAAGGCAAGAAAGAACTCGCGGTGGCGGTTGAGGATTTCCTCGAATCCTGGTTTGAAGAGGAGCGGCCCGAACTGGCGATTGCTTATCTGGCACCGTCCTCCTTCGCCTGTTTGGACATCTGGCAAGATGCGGATGAGGTTGACTACGGAATGGCGCCCTATGTTTTGCTGGACCGAATGGCGGCAGTCAATGCGGCGGTTGGGGAGATTAAGGACGTTGGGAAGATTGCAGTGGGCAAGAGTCTTTCAGATCCTCGGTTGAAACCTGTTGAGAGCAAGAAGGACAACATGTTTCGGCTCTACGACGTACCGGAGAATCTGGCCCATGAATTCGACTGCTCTCGCCGAAACGACCCGGAAGGCCAGGAACCGGGAGAAACATCCGAGAGGTATGGGAAGTACTTCTTTTCTGTTTTCGACTTGAATATCCCCGGTGACAAGGCTGGGGCACTTGGCCTCATGTGGACGAAGCAGGATGGCTACTGGAAGGTCGTTTCCTTCGTATCTGAACCGGAAGGAACCCAGCTTGATTTGCCGGACGTCAGGCCCGCCGCAGTCACCATTCAGAAGGTCAAAGGCGATCCGGATTTCGTGGCAGCAAACGATAAGTTCCGTCAGGCCTGGCGAACCGGAGATATTGACTCTGCTGTAGGTTTCTTCAGCCTTGCCAGCTATCCATGTTTTGCCCATTATGCTGAAGGTTCACCTCCGAAGAATGATGCTGAGATTAGAGAACGTCTTCATGGCGCCCTGTCCCAGATATTTGAGAAGCTCACAAGCGCTCCCGACCCGAGTGCCCTTGTTAAACCTGTCGATATTGTTTCTCCCCAGGTCCGCCTTGTGGAGCAGCCGGAAGGCCAACTCTTCACCCTTGGGAGTCTTCCCGATCACCTGGCTCAACAGTTCCTCTGTGAGAACCTGGATAAGGAGAACAACACCGAAGTGCCGGATTCTCCAGTCTACGGGAATTACTATTTCGTTTCCTTTCAGTTGGACCTCGAAGGTGATGATCCGGCGATACTCGACTTTCTCTGGGCACGTGAAAGTGGCGAGTGGAAGATAGTCGCACTCCGCGTGGCTAGTCCCTAAGCCCGGGCTGGTCGTGAGAGTTTTAACCACCAAAGCACGAAAGCACTAAGAATTCTTTGTGATTTCGTGCTTTCGTGATTTAGTGGTTAGTCAACGATGTTTCTGCTTAGTCGACTTTTCGATCAAGACCCCCGGGCAGAAAGAGTGCCGCGGTGAACGCACACAGGGCAAGAACCGCAAGCATCACAAAAAGCCAGTAGAAGCCCCCTGTGCGTTCCGTAACGAAAGCCACCAACTGAACCGCTACAGGTACGGCTCCGAACCCAAGGACGAACTTCAATCCAAAGGTCAGCCCGTGCTTTCCAGAGGGTGCATAGCGTACCAGGATGAGGTTCTCGGCCGGCAACGCACCGACGCTTGCTACGACCATGAATGTCGCCACTATCACGAGTGACATACCGCCCAGGCTTGCGGCTAGCCAGAGAAGCGGCACCTGGATCAACAATGCCCCGAGGTAGACGAACTTGTGTGGCAGGAGATCGGCCAAATGCCCGCTTACAATCTGCATGAGTCCAGCCATTCCATAGACCAACGCCACCAGCCGACCACCACCGAGAGCACTCTCTCCGATCAAGTCGAGACTACGTTCAGCGAACATTTTGGGTAGAGCTGTTTGGGTCGCACTGAAAATGAGTCCGGCAAGAAACATCGTCACCATGAGAATTGCGTAGACTCGTGCCATAGTGCTGCGCTTTTCCCCATTGGGCGAATCCAGTGACGGCGCGTCATGGATCAGGCCACGCCGCATGAATACCAGCAACGCGAACCCCGTTACAAGTGTGACCAATCCGGGGACAATGAAGGCTGCACGCCAGCTCACGACGTCGATCAGAACTCCCGCGGTTAAGCCGGCTACCGCCCCACCCATCGAACCGAAAATGCCATTGAATCCAAGCGCCTTGCCTTTTCCGGCTCCCGCATTCCTCACCAGCCATGGAACGGCTACAGGGTGGTAGATTGCTGCGAACAGGCCAATTCCGGCGAGCCACCACAGGAGTTCAGAAGTGGAGTCGCGCAACCCTGCCCCACCCGAGCAGAAGCCCATACCCAGAAAGAACACCACCATCAAGGCGGGTGCACCGACGCGGT
>JAUVSF010000500.1 GCA_030597245.1 Acidobacteriota bacterium | reverse complement strand
CGGCTCTCTGTCTGATAGGTGCCCTTGAGAAGCTGAACAGATTCAAGGACGTCACGATCTCTTATTGAAGTCAGGCTGCCGGCATATTGAACAATGACCTGTTCAAGCAGGACGATGATCTCTGCATTCTTCTCCATTGTCTGTAGCAGCTTGAACCTCTTCTGTGGATTCTCCTCGTTCTGTAGCAGCGAGGTGTACTTCTTGGCACCGTGGTAGGCCTGTCCGGTAGTCAAGAAAGCACAGTCTGGGGGACAAGCAATTTTCACAACCCGCTTTTCGCCACAGCATTGAGCGCAGATCTGACGGTTTAAAGCGGGACAGTGACGTTTCCCCTTCCTCTGATTACACTCCACGCATTTCACGGAGGCAGTATAGCCGAATTCGCTTGGCCTCGCTTTGGTATACTCTGGCTCAGAGTCGCGGGGGAATAGCGCATCGGACGGATCTCACTCTGGCTGTCGAGACACGGTTCCTTAGCTGATTCTGACTCTAAAATTTGAATAACTGACTGCTCGGTGATTGCCGCAATGGAACTTTTCTATTTGAAGCGGCAGAAACTAAGACCTGTGAGGAGATTTTGAATGAAGATAAATCGAAGGGTTCTGGGGTTGGTTGGCTGCGCTGCCTTGTTGGTCGTTGCGGCCAAATGCTCAGAGACCAAAGCGCCGGAAGGGGAGCCTATGAACTTCTCCGCGGCACATACTCAGCCAAGTGGCGAGCTTACGTTTACACCGCCGGAGGGCTGGGCAGAAGAGACCCCCAGCAGTGGGATGAGGCGCCTTCAATATAGGTTGCCCGCCGCTACAGGTGACGCCGAATTGGCGGTTTTTGCAGATATCGGCGGCACGGCGGAGCAGAATATCGGTCGTTGGATCAGTCAGTTTACGACTGACGATGGTGGTTCTGTTGCTGATGAAGCGAAGGTCACCCAAGAAGAGATCAGCGGATTCAACGTGACCATCCTGGATGTGGAGGGAACCTACGGCGGTGCGATGTCTGCTCCAATGGCTGGTCAGGGTGGCGGAGCATCCGCTGACCACCGGATGCTGGCGGCGGTGATTGAGACCGGCAGTGGTCCCTGGTTCATTAAGTTGACGGGTCCCCGGGACTCGGTCGCGGAATGGGAGGATAGCTTCCATGAGTATGTTAAGAGCACGAAGCTGAAATAGTGATTTCAGGGCCTTTGTGCTTTGTTCGACACGGTGACTTAGCCGAGACGGTTCATAAGCTCACCAAGATCACCAAGAAAATGTCACCCAGGAAAGGAAACAATTTCTACTGGCATCTGGCATCCGTCAGTCCCCACGGGCCAGCCTGCGAATTCGATCAATCTGCTGCTCCACGACTTCTTTCATCGAAGTGTCCTGGGCATGCTCCA
This sequence comes from Acidobacteriota bacterium, assembly GCA_030597245.1. Taxonomy (GTDB): domain Bacteria; phylum Acidobacteriota; class UBA6911; order RPQK01; family JAPXNP01; genus JAUWTT01. The sequence continues at coordinate 2,647 of JAUVSF010000500.1, read as the reverse complement.
GGTAGTACTCGATGTCTTCGAGGGCCCCCCCGTAGTGTTCCAGGCTTAACTTGGTCAGCCCGCGCTCCAGGATTTCAGGCAGCGGATCTGTGAGTAAAGGAATTCGCCTTTCCATCACTTCCAGGAGGAGGGCCAGGTTTCCCTGCTGACGGTAGATTGCCTTCAGGTTCATCAGCAGTCTGAGAATGACGGTCGAATTGGAAGCAGTCGCGAGCGCTTCCGGAGCTTCTGATCTCTTTCCAGTCACACTTTCCATCAGGTCGCAGCACTCGTCTCCAAGGAGAATCTGACCTCGGTGGAAGGCATCGATGAATATCTCTCTTTGAGGCATACGATATTTCAACAAAAAATGCCCCGGCATCGCTACGCAGCGCAGGTTCATGCCGACGCGATGAGCAACTTCTCGGTACAGGATCGTGAGCGTGATAGGTATGCCTTTTCGACGCTCCAGCACATTCGGCATCATGCTGTTTTGAGGGTCGTAGTAATCCCGGTCGTTTGCCGCGAACCGGTACTCTGCAAACAGGGTTTGATTGATCGCTTCAATCACTGAGTAGGTATCACTTTCAGGACTGATTCTTGACCTGATTTCGTCTACGATTTCCTCAAGGAGCTCAAGGTGCGGGACAAAATCGATCCTGGGGACTAGAACCCGGCCTATTTCAAGTGAAAGTCGGAATAGGTTCCACTCCGTTTCCGGTTCAAGAATGAGGGTTTGATAATCCTTTAGTGCACTGCTCATCAACTGCGTCCCAGTCAGAGTACCATTTCCCCAACCCTGGCGACTAAGGAAGCTCCCGAGAACGGTTAACTCCGAGCCGGCGCGACCCTTCCGATCGTACCGCGCAGACGCCTACGGTATGGTAGTCTCATAATTGAGGATTACGCAAAGGAAACGGGTATCAAGATGCGAGTAATTGCTGATTTATGCATTATCCCTCTTGGAGTTGGTTTGAGCCTTTCCAAATACGTTGCTGCGTGTGAGAAGGTAATAGAAGAAGCGGGTCTGAAGGCCGACCTGCACGCATACGGGACCAACGTGGAGGGTGAGTGGGATCTTGTGATGGGGGCCCTCAAACGGTGCCACGAGGTGATTCACGAGATGGGCGCACCCCGCATCACCACGACGGTTAAACTCGGCACACGAGTTGATCGCCCCCAGACAATGGAAGACAAAGTCAGAAGCGTTCAAGAGAAACTGGAATGTTCTTGATCAAATTAAGGCGTCGAAAGGCTTTAGTAACAGGGTTGTTTGTGAATTGCGTGTTGGCCCTGCTGGCCTCGTCTACTCTTTTGGGAGTGGATGAGGATTTCAAAGTGGCACACGTTGCGAGAGCGCTCCAGCCGGGCGAAGTCATTTTGATTTCGGTTGATGCCGAGCGTCCTCTCAAGGAATTGACGGCCACTTCACGTGACCGCAACTTTCCGTTCTATTCCGAAGGAGGATCGGCTCATTGGGTTGGCCTGGTTGGAATTGACCTCGATACTCCGCCCGGAGAGGTTCAGATTCTGCTGAGCGGTAAAGATCTCGACGGCGAGACAGTCGAGTTAAAGTATCAGGTCACGGTTCTTGACAAGCAGTTCCCGACCAGACACCTTTCTGTTGACTGGAAGTATGTCAGCCCACCTCAGGATGAACTTGATCGGATCGCCAGGGAATCGCGGCGCGTGTCCCGTATCTTCGCTACTACTACCCCTGAACGCTTCTGGCGTGGACCCTTCTTGAGGCCGGTTCCCGGAAAGACTGGAAGTGGTTTTGGAAAGCGCAGTGTATATAACGGCAAGCCGCGAAGCCCTCACACCGGAACCGATTTGAGGGCAGCCAAGGGTACGCCGGTGAAAGCCCCCAATAATGGGCGTGTTGTTTTGGTAAAGGATCTCTATTTCGCCGGCAATACGGTGATCATCGACCACGGATTGGGCCTCTACTCCTATTTTGCCCATCTCTCGGAGTTTCGGGTCGAGGAGGGCGAAGTCGTTGAGACAGGTCAGGTCATCGGCCTTGTTGGAGCTACCGGACGAGTTACGGGTCCGCATCTGCATTGGACTGTCAGACTGTCCGAGGCACGAGTCGATCCCCTTTCCCTTATGAAAGTTCTGGAGACCGCTGGAGGCTCTTGAAGCTGTATCCCGCCCAAACTGAAAGCTCGAAATCCGAAGCTCGAAGTTCGAAACAATATTCAAGCTCGAATATCTAAGGACTGAAACAGGCTCTCACTAGTAACTTACTTAGAAACAGTTATTTCAGGGTGTTTAGCCCTTGTCACTTCGAGCTTGTTTCGAGCTTCGGGCTTGGCCAGTTTCGGTTTGAGCAACACGCCCTTTAGCTCCCGCGCATCTCTGGAAGCTGATGAATCGCTGCGATGAGGTTCCTCAGCCGAAGGACGTACCACTGGGACACAAGATCACCACGATTTCTTTGTGGATCACCGGGTCGTAACGCCTCTGTCCTTCCCTGTCAGAGAGAACCGCCAGCCGATTCGAGGGATTCGACTCAGGATCTGACTTTTGTCCACGATGGCGTGACCCACAACCGAGTCCTTGAACGACACGAGAATCTGTCGCGACGGAGACAGTTAAGTGCTGATAGGCTCCCTGTTAGTATAAGCTTCTAGTTCTTCAGGACCCTGGAGAGATACCACGTTCT
>JAUVSF010000705.1 GCA_030597245.1 Acidobacteriota bacterium | reverse complement strand
GTTACCCCAGGGCTTGCGCCCTGGGCTCTGCACATATCGCCCCGCTGAAGCGGGGCTGAACTGGAACTGGGAACTGGGAACTGGAAACCGGCATCCGCCTTCGCTCTTCGAGCTATGAAGGAAAGGTCCGCATTTGTCATTTGTCACTGGTACCCGGTACTCCAACGGACTTAGAAATCTCTACAGCGCGAAGGCCTCCTCTCAGAACGACCTTGAGTGGTCGTTTCGCTTGTGCTAGGTTCTCACTTGTTCATAACCTACGCGAAAGCGTTTCGAGAGGGGGACAGCATGGACGACCACGCTCACAAATTCATCAAGGGAAAGCAACTGCGACCGGAGAGCCTGATGATGAGCTACGGGTACCGGCCTGAGTGGTCTGAAGGAGCCATCAAGATTCCGATTTTTCAGACTTCAACTTTTGTATTCAAGAGTGCCGAAGAGGGAAAAGCGTACTTTGAATCGGCTCTTCACCCTGATAGAGACCAACCTTCCGAGGAGAGCGGTCTGATCTACAGCCGCCTGAACAATCCCGACCTCGAGGTCCTCGAGGACCGTTTGACACTGTGGGATGAGGCTGAAGCCTGCACTGTTTTCGAGAGTGGAATGGCCGCAATCAGCACCGTTTTGCTGGAACTACTCAATCCCGGCGACGTCCTCCTCCACAGTGAACCTCTTTATGGGGGGACCGACTACCTCTTCAAACATATATTACCGCGATTTGGGAACAAAACGGTCGGTTTCAAGGCAGGATGTCCGGTCGAAGAAATTGAAGATGCCCTTGTTTCCTCCGGAGCGTCAGATAGGCTGGGAGTGATCTTCATGGAAACTCCTGCCAATCCGACCAATTCGTTGAGTGACATTCGGGCGTGTGCTGATTGGGCGAGGCGCTATTCGGAAGAGCGACGCGTTCTCCTCGCAGTGGACAACACCTTTCTCGGTCCTCTCTGGCAGCATCCCTTGAAGCACGGAGCCGATCTTGTCATCTACTCCGCGACCAAGTTCATTGGCGGTCACAGTGACGTGATTGCCGGGGTGTGCCTTGGTTCGGCAGAAGTCGTTGCTCGGATCCGGATGCTGCGGACGTTTCTCGGAACCTCGGCTGGACCCTGGTCGGGATGGCTGTTGCTCAGAAGCTTGGAAACGTTGAAGCTTCGTATGACCTGTCAGATGAAAAATGCACGATATGTCGCGGATTTTCTGGCAGATCATCCCAAACTCGAAAAGGTCAACTATCTGGGCCATTTGACGGAGGAGGATCCTCAGCATGGAATCTACCGAAAGCAGTGCCTGGCGCCCGGTTCGATGATTTCTTTCGACATCGCCGGTGGAGAAGCGGAAGCCTTTCGGTTTCTGAATTCGCTCCAGTTATTCAAACTGGCGGTCAGTTTAGGAGGGACCGAGTCATTGACGGAACATCCCACGACAATGACGCATTCCGAGTTGGATCCTGATGAGAAGGTCGGGATGGGGATCACAGAGAAGATGGTGCGCCTTTCGATCGGCGTTGAGCATCCGAACGATCTGATCCTTGATCTTGAACAGGCTCTGGACAACGTCTAACGCTGCTTTTCTCACCAGGTTGCGTAGCGACCGAGGCGGCCGTTCCCATTCTGCCGCGCAGACTCCTGGTGCTCAAATATTCTCCTTAACGGTTTTTACGATACCGGCGGCGTTAATCCCGAAACGGTCCAACAACTCTGTCGCAGGTCCGGAACGTGGTAACCCAGACACTGCCAGCTTCTTAAACTTACACTGAACCCCGGAAAGAGCTGAGAGCACGGCCTCGCCTATCCCGCCTTCCGCCCAGTGATCTTCAACGGTGATCACAAGCCCGGTCTCAGTTGCTGCCTTTGTCACAGTCTCCTTGTCCACCGGCTTGACGCTGTACAGGTCGATGACCCGAATTCTGATGTCTTCGTCTAACAAATCGTCGTAAGCTTTGAGAGCCTCGTGAAGAGTGACACCCGCCCCTATAACTGTTGCCTGGTCCTCCTGACTGGAGCGGAGGACTTTACTCCCGCCCACCTCGAAAGTCTCGCTGTTTTCATAGATCACGGGCGTTTTCGGGCGACTCGTTCTGATGTACACGATCCCCTGTGTTTCAGCTGCGAGATTCACCAGGTGTTCCGCACTGACAGCATCGGAAGGGTACAGGACTGTCGAACCGGAGATTGCTCGCATCATCGCGAGATCTTCCAAACCCATCTGCGAGGGCCCGTCTTCACCAATCGAGACTCCGGCATGAGAGCCGCACACTTTCAAATTGACCTGTGAGATCGCCGCCATTCGAATGAAGTCGTAGGCTCTGGTCAAGAAACAGGCGAAGGACGAAGCAAAGGGCACCTTACCGAGCGATGCCAGGCCCACTGCAACACCGAGCATGTTCTGTTCCGCGATGTAGCATTCAAAGAACCGTTCCGGAAACTCATTCCGAAACGTCAATGAGAAAGTGGAATTCTTACAGTCTCCGTCAAGAGCAACCACAAG
>JAUVSF010000094.1 GCA_030597245.1 Acidobacteriota bacterium | reverse complement strand
TCGATCTGCAGGAGATTATGGAGGTCCAGATCAAGTCCAGCCCACAGGCTGAGAACTTGCCCCCGGAACAGATTGAGCTGCAGGCGAGTTATGCTGTGCCGTTCATGAAGTGGGTCGGTCCTATCGTGGGACCACCTGTCATGGTGCTACTGGTTTCAGCTCTTATGTTGCTGATGGTCTTTCTTACTGGTGGGAGTACAACGTTCAAGAGACTGATCTCGGTCACGTCGTATACGTTCTTTTTTCAGACACTGATATCTCTGACGCTATTCGTCCTGGTATTTGCCGTGGCTTCAGAACCTGAGGCAATCGATCTTCAGAACGCAGTCTTTTCGAATCCCGGGCCTCTATTCGATGCCAAGGACTCACCCGTGCTGTATAAACTGGCTTCCTCGGTCGACGTAATCGTCTGGTACGTGATTTTCTTGCTTGGATTGGGGTTGTCCAAGGTCTCAGAGGCCATCAAGGTTGGGAAAGGCGTCGCCCTTGTGGCAGTGATCTACCTGATCTACGTTTCGATCGGCGTAGCCTGGGCTATGATCTTCTAGAGGAGGGGGGCCCGGGTCTTGGGTCTTGGGTCTTGGGTCTTGTAAGGATTATCCTGTTACCCATGTCTGGGGTGTCAAGTGAATTAACAACACCCCATCTCGGTGGTAAATCCGGAGAAATCCCGGCCTAGGAATCCTCGCTCTTGCCCTTCTTTTTCTTTTTCGCAGCCTCTTCCTTTTTGCCTGCAGGCCCTTCAGCATCCACCAACTGGAGAAGCGCCAGTTCAGCACCGTCCCCGCGCCGAGGCCCAAGCCGAAGGATTCGTGTATACCCGCCGTTTCGATCTGCAAATCGAGGAGCGAGAGCATCGAAAAGCTTAAAAACAACTGATTTCTTGCGGAGGAACGACAAAGCCTGCCGTCGAGCGTGAAGGCTTTCTCTCTTCCCCAAGGTGATCATCTTCTCCGCAACTGAACGAACCTCTTTAGCCTTTGGCACTGTCGTGACAATCTTTTCACTCTCAAGAAGCTCGGTCACCATCGTACGAAGGAGAGCCTTTCGATGACTCGCAGTTCTTCCAAGTTTTCGTCCTGCTACACGATGTCGCATTGTAATCCTCCGGTAGGCACCAGAAAGAAATAACTTACTCTATATTCCGACTTGCTTACGGTATCCCCGTTTATCGATTCCCCAAGACCAGGCCCCTAGGCCTCGCCCTCCTCTCGGATCAAACGTCCCCGTTCATCCAGTTTCATTCCAAAGGAGAGCGCAAGGTTCTCAAGGATTTCATTGATTTCATTGAGAGATTTGCGCCCGAAATTCTTGGTCTTCAGCATCTCGGCTTCACTCTTAGTCACCAACTGGCCAATCGTCTGGATATTGGCGTTCTTCAGGCAATTGTAAGATCGAACTGAAAGCTCCAGCTCCTCAATCGACCTGTTCAGATTCTCATTAATAGAGCCCGGTTCCTCATCCCGCTCCGCATCGGCAGTCTCGGGTTCTTCCTCAAAGTTGATGAATATGTATAGGTGATCTTTCAGGATTTTGGCCGCCTTACCGACGGCGTCCTGAGGTTTCATGCTACCGTCCGTCCAGACCTCAAGATGCAACTGGTCGTAATCAGTGGAGCGCCCAAGCCGAGCTGGTTCGACCCAAAAATTGACTCGGGTAACAGGTGAATGAACTGAATCAAGCGGAATGTATTGAAGGTCCTGTTCTTCTTCTTTCAGTTCCGAGAAATTCTCGTCTGCGGGCACATACCCACGCCCGTTCTGCACCCGAATCTCCATCTTGAAATCAGCGGATGAGTTCAGCGTAGCTATGTGTACATCAGGGTCGAGAATCTCAACATCCGGATCTGGTTTGATATCCCCGGATTTCAAATCACCCGCTTTACCGGACCCGTCCATGTAAAGGATTTTCGCGTGGTCAACATGCAGTTTGATCGGGATCTGTTTCAAGTTCATGACGATATCCGTCACGTCTTCCCGAACCCCGGCTACCGACGAAAACTCATGCAAAACTCCATCGATCTTCACACCCGTAATGGCGGCACCCTCGATGGAAGAGAGCAGAATTCTTCTTAGCGAGTTCCCGACCGTGGTTCCAAAACCTCGCTCAAACGGCTGGGCATGGAAATGCCCATATGAATCCGTGAGTGTTTCCATCTCGCACGCAAGTCTCTTCGGTTTCTGGAAACCTTTCATTGCTCCGATCTCCGTTTCTCCTTAACCCCGTTTTATATTGTTGTGGAAAGTGGCCCGGTTCAACTCGAGCCATCCAGGCTATCCGAACTACTTCGAGTAGAGCTCGACGATCAGCGATTCCTCAACGGGGATCTTGATATCTTCGCGCTTCGGAAGCCCCAGCACTTGGCCAGTGAAGTTATTCTTATCAAGACTCAGCCATTCAGGGATTCCTCGACCGCCAACATCCTCAAGAGAGTCCAGGATCAACACATTTTTTCTACTCCGCCGGCGAACAGATACTTCATCACCCTTGTCTACAAGGAATGAAGCAATATTCACACGGCGCCCGTTTACATCCACGTGCCCGTGCAGAACAAATTGCCTCGCCTGAGACCGGGAAGACCCAAATCCGAGACGGAAAACAACGTTGTCGAGTCTTCTCTCCAGGAGTTGGAGCAGCAACTCGCCCGTCACGCCCTTCTTTCGAGCAGCCATTTGAAAGTAGCGACGGAATTGACGCTCCAGGACTCCGTAGCTCCGCTTCACCTTCTGCTTCTCACGCAACTGTTGTCCATAACCAAGGACTTTTCTCCGCCTGAAGAAAGACCGCCCATGTTCTCCCGGCGCGAAATTCCTCTTCTCGACAGCGCACTTATCGGTAAAGCACCGCTGCCCTTTCAGGAACAACTTGCCCCCTTCACGTCTGCATAACCTGCAAACCGGGCCTGTATACTTAGCCAATCCATTCCCTCCTGACGACATCTCGGTTAGGGGCTACATCCCCATTTGAGTCGTCTTATACGAGTAATCTAACTCTAAATCTTCTTGAGAGCTTCTCCGGTGGTCTCCCCAAATCCAGCAAGATTCAAACGCGTCGCTTCTTCGGTGGGCGACACCCGTTATGGGGAATCGGTGTGACGTCCTTAATCGTCTTCACCTCCAACCCTGCGGCTTGAAGAGATCTGATGGCGGCCTCACGACCGGCCCCAGGGCCCTTAACCCGCACATCACAATATTTCATCCCATAGAGATCACGGGCGTAGGACGCCGCGGAGTGGGCAGCTTGAGAAGCTGCAAAAGGGGTGCTCTTCCTGCTACCTCTGAAACCTTGACCACCGGCACTTGCCTGCGTCAATACGTTCCCCTCCAAGTCACTGATAGTAATCAGCGTATTGTTGAAGGTCGCCTGGATATGGGCAATCCCATGGATAACTCCCCGTCGTTCTCTTCTTCTTCCCGCCTTTTTCTTGGTAGTCTTCTTGCCTTTTGCCATTGCAACCTCTTTATCGGGCTCTCAGCGTTTTAGCGTTTCTTACGCCCAATTCTTCCCTTCTTGGGTCCTTTTCGGGTCCGGGCATTGGTATGAGTCCGTTGTCCACGTACAGGCAATCCGCGTCTGTGCCTCAGACCCCGGTAACAGCCGATATCCATCAGCCTCTTGATACTCAACTGAACTTCTTTCCGAAGATCTCCTTCAACTCGACCTTCGTCCTGAATGATCTTACGAAGACGACCGGCTTCTTCCTCCGAAAGTGTGTTCACTTTGGCATTGATATCGACCCCAGCCTTCTGGCAAATCTCAGTAGCTCGTGATTTTCCGATACCGTAGATGTACGTCAGAGAGCCTTGGACCCGCTTGTGATCAGGGATATTGACTCCCGCTACTCGCATCTTCTCCTCCAGGGGATAGTCGATCTATCCCATCCAATTCTCAGCCTTGCCTCTGCTTGTGTTTCGGGTTTGTGCACAGGACTCGAACGACCCCTTTACGCCTGATGACCTTGCACCTTAAGCACATCTTCTTCACCGCTGTTCGAACCTTCATTCTTTTTCTCCACGCGCTCGTTTCACGTATCGCCTGGGTGGGCGCTACTTGAACCGATAGACGATCCTTCCACGCGTAAGGTCATAGGGCGACAATTCCAACTTCACTCTGTCTCCGGGGAGGATACGGATGAAATACTTCCTCATCTTCCCGGACACATGAGCAAGCACCTCATGCTTGTTCTCCAACTCAACCCGAAACATAGCGTTCGGCAGAGTCTCAACGACAGTCCCCATAACCTCAATTGCTTCTTCCTTTTTCGACACGCCTCCGCCTCTTCTAGCTAGGATCACTCAAGATCCACGGTCCGTTCTCGGTAACCGCAACCGCATGTTCAAAATGAGCACTGTAACCGCCATCTGCTGTAACTGCGGTCCACTTATCGGCCAACACGCGGACACCTGGTCCCTTGCTGTTGACCATTGGCTCAATTGCCAGCACCATACCTTCGACCAGTCTTGGACCCTTTCCGGCCACCCCGAAATTCGGAACTTGTGGATCCTCATGCAGGGACTGGCCGATTCCGTGTCCCACAAACTCTCTCACCACTGAGAATCCACCGGCCTCGACGTGCTGCTGAATCACAGCTGAAATATCCTGGACACGATTCCCCGCACACACCTTCCCAATCCCAAGAAAAAGTGATTCGCACGTCACGTCCAACAGCTTCTGCAATTCACTCGAAATCGCTCCAACCGGGAATGTCTTAGCCGCGTCTCCAAAATAACCGTCGTAGCGGACGCCTACGTCAACCGCCAGAATGTCACCCTCTATCAACACTTTGTCCAAGCTAGGAATTCCGTGCACTACCTCATCATTTATAGAGGTGCAAACACTAGCCGGGAACCCATGATAGCCCTTAAAAGCCGGCTGGCCACCCGCTATGCTGATCATTTCTTCAGCTACTGAATCCAGCTCTTTTGTCGTGACCCCCGGCTTAATAAGAGTACCGAGATGATCCAGTACGGAGGCGACGATCAAATTCGCCTTCCGCATCTTCTTCAACTCGACTTTCCCCTTCCGGATGATCATGACGCAAACGTCCTTACAACCTGACAAAGTTCCTCAAACACTGCCTGTGGCTCCCAGTTCCCATCCACTTCGAAGTAGTGGGCCTTTGACCGAAAAAAGTCGATAACCGGGAGGGTCTGTTCACGATAGACCCTCAATCTTTCCGCAATCACTTCTTCGCGGTCGTCCGGGCGCCGGAGCAACTCTGTCCCACAATCGTCACAAATACCCGGTCTGACGGGTGGGGAAAAGTAGGTATTATATATTTTTCCGCACTCTGAGCAAAATCGGCGTCCCGAGAGACGGCGAATCACCTGGGCTTCCTCGACACTAATGTTAACCGCGTAAACCAACTCGCCATCTGTGATCGAGTCCAGGAACTCCGCCTGAACAGTATTCCTCGGGTAACCGTCCAGCAGGATCGTCTCGCCGCCTTCCTCCCTGATCAGATTCCTGATGATCTTCCCAACTAACTCGTCAGACACCAGCTCTCCGGCTGCCATAATCCCCTTAACCTGACTACCCAGCTTCGAGCCCTTTTTCACTTCTTCGCGAAGCATGTCACCAACCGATACATGCCTCATTCCAAAAGCCTCCACCAGCTTCTTAGCCTGAGTCCCCTTTCCTCCTCCAGGAGGTCCCAGAAGAACGATGACATGCCTGTTACCGGAAGAAGAATCCTGCTTGGCCATGTTTGGAACTCGCCCGACTGCGTGTATCAACCTCTACGCCCGCGCACGCGCCCCTTCTTGAGGAAGCCCTCGTAGTGGCGCATAAGGAGCTGCGATTCAATCTGTTGGACCGTATCCATGGCGACAGCAACGACAATCAGAAGCGAGGTTCCTCCAAAATAGAAATTGATTCCAATACCAGTGGTAATGAAATCGAGGTCATAGGTGGTCAAGAAATTATCCAGAGGAGGGCCAATAAACGGGATCGGCTGAACCTTGAAACCGGTGATCAGGAACTCGGGGATGAGACAAACAACCACCAGGTAGAGCGCACCCACGGTCGTGAGCCGGCTCAGCACGGTGTCTATGTATTCTGAAGTCCTGCGCCCCGGCCGAATGCCGGGTATGTAGCCTCCATACTTTCGAATGTTGTCGGCAACCTCGTCAGGGTTAAAAATGATGCTCACGTAAAAGAAGGTGAAAAAGACAATCCCACCAATGTACAGTAAGTTGTAGAGTGGATACCCCTGCGACAACTGCTGTGTCAGCGACTGCACCCATTCCCCCTGAAAAACCATGCCGAGCGTCGAAGGAAATGCCACAATTGAAGCCGCGAAAATAACAGGAATGACTCCACCTGAATTCACGCGTAGAGGCAGGTGGGTTGCCTGTCCTCCGTACATGCGCCTTCCCATTACGCGTTTTGCGTACTGCACGGGGATTCTTCGTTGCGCTCTTTCGACAGTGACAATTCCTGCCGTTACTGCAAGCATCATCGCCAGAAGAAAGAGGATCGTGAATACGGTTCGTTCACCCATCTGCCACTCGGCAAAGAGCGACCCGGCCGCCCCGGGGAGTCCCACCACGATTCCCGCGAATATGATGAGCGAAATCCCGTTTCCGATCCCACGTTCAGTGATCTGCTCTCCCAGCCACATCACGAGCACCGTGCCGGTGGTCAGTGTAACCATCGTCATCAGTCGAAAACCCCAACCGGGATTCGGGACGATGAGAGGAGTCGAGGTGGTCTGCTCCAAAGCTACAGCAGTGAAGAAACCCTGAAAACTGCTCAGGGCTACCGTGAGATAACGAGTATATTGATTGATCTTCTTGCGTCCCAGCTCACCCTCTTTGGACAACCGCTCCAAATAAGGCCAGACCACGGTCAGCAACTGCAGGATGATCGAAGCCGTAATATACGGCATGATCCCGAGGGCGAAAATCGACAAGCGACTCAGGTTTCCACCCACGAACATGTCGAACATGCCGAAGATCGTGCCCCCCTGCTGGTCAAAGAATGTCTGGAGAGCCTGAGTGTCTATCCCCGGAGTCGGAATGAAGCTGCCCACCCGATAGCAGGCGAGCAAAGCCAACATAAACAGAATTCTGTTCCTCAGCTCAGGAATCTTGAGGATATTGCGAAAACCTGCCTGAAGGGACGTTAGATCCGCCATTAACCCAAAACCTCAACCGTTCCGCCCGCCGCTTCAATCTTCTCCTTGGCAGAGCTGCTGAAATGATGTGCTCGCACTGTTAGTTTCTTCTCAATCGTGCCCTCGCCCAAAATACGCAGGCCATCCCGAATATTTTTCACGAAACCCTGCTCGATAAGAAGGTCCGGAGACACTTCACTCCCCTCGTCAAACCGATTGAGGTCTCTCACGTTCAGCACCACAAATTCCTTTCGGAACTTGTTGGTGAATCCTCGTTTCGGAATCCTCCGATACAGAGGCATCTGCCCGCCCTCGAAACCGGCCCGCCGAGAGTAACCCGAACGCGACTTCTGTCCCTTCTGGCCACGTCCAGCTCGAACTCCATTTCCCGAACCAGGTCCACGGCCAACTCGTTTCCTGTTCTTATTCGCCTCTCTCGGGCGACTCAGATTATGTAACTCAAAACTCACGATTTATCCCCCTCGATGATTTCGACGAGGTGCCCGACTTTGAAAATCATGCCTCTTATCTCAGGCGTATCGGGACGCTCAACGACCTGTTGGAGCTTTCTAAAACCCAACCCGCGAACCACCTTCTTCTGAGTTTCCGGTCGGCCGATAGCACTCCGGACGTACTTGATTTTCAACATGTTTGTCTTCTTCTTGGCCATTGCACTGCCTCAAATTCAAATGCTTAGAGATCTTCGACAGCCAGGCCGCGGACCTTTGCCACGTCCTCAGCACTCCTAAGTTGAGTCAATCCGTCAAAGGTTGCCCTGACAACGTTGTACGGATTTGGAGACCCTAGCGATTTGGTCACCACATCACGTATTCCTACCGATTCCATAACGGCGCGTACCGGTCCACCGGCAATCACGCCAGTACCTTCGGAAGCCGGTTTAATCAGGACCTTACCCGCTCCGAAGCGACCCAGAACCGCGTGCGGCACGCTGAATCCTGACATTGGGATATTGACCATGTTCTGCTTGGCCCTCTCGAGACCCTTGCGTATAGCGACCGGCACTTCCTTCGCCACGCCCATACCGAAGCCGACTCGGCCCTTCTGGTCGCCAACCACAACTAAGGCGCTAAAACTCAAGTTCTTGCCGCCTTTGACTACTTTCGTCACACGCCGGATCGATACGACCTGATCCTTAAGATCTGTGTCAGACATTGCACGCTTTGCCATCAATACACCTCAACCATTCCGGTTAAGCAGTAATCATTCACACCTAGAATTTCAGACCGGCTTCTCGGGCTGCGTCCGCCAGAGCTTTCACACGGCCCAAATAGATATAACCATTACGATCGAATACAACCTTGTTAATACCCAGCTCGTTCGCCTTAGCCGCTATTGCCTTTCCGACCTCCTTGGCAGCCGAAACATTCCCGCCATTGGGAAGCTTGCTGCCATCGAGCTTCAGAGATGAGGCACTGGCGACTGTACAGCGCTGAGCGTCGTCTACCAACTGCGCATAGATATGCTTCAAGCTCCTGAACACACATAGCCGAGGCCGCTCTCCTGTTCCCAGAAGTATATGACGCGTTCGAAGGTGAATTTTCTTCCTGCGCTCTACTCGACTTAATCGCTTAGCCATTTCCCCTCACTAAGCTCCCTTCTTCCCAACCTTAGTCCTAACCTCTTCATCGGAGTAACGGACGCCTTTTCCCTTGTATGCATCAGGCGGCCGAAGGGAGCGAATATCTGCTGCTATTTGACCCACACGCTGTCGGTCATATCCGCCGATACTGATTGTGGTCACGTAATTGGAAATCGTTCGCGGCTCACGCGCCACCGAAATCTCAATCCCTTCAGGTATTGGAAACTCCGTTGGGTGCGAATGACCCAGCGTCAGGTTCAAGTACTTCCCTCGAACCTCAGCGCGATAACCGATTCCTACGACATCAAGCTTCTTGCCAAATCCTTCCACAACTCCACGGACTGCGTTTGCCAGCAGAGCTCTTGTCAAGCCATGAAACGCTCGTGACTGGCGGCTATCGTCGTTCCGCTTTGCCTCCAGGACGGATTCCTTTAACTCAACTGAAATCCCGGCAGGGACCGGAACTTCCAAGCTCCCCTTTTTCCCCTCGACAACGACCCGGGATTTCTCAACCGAGACCTTAATTCCAGAGGGCACATTTATTGGCTGCTTTCCTATACGGGACATTACGAACCTCAACCTACTCAGTAGATTTCAAAAAGAACTTCTCCACCAACACCGTCTTGCCGAGCCTTTTTACCCGTCATCAGCCCTTTCGAGGTCGAAAGGACACTCACTCCAAGGCCTCCCAGAACGACCGGGATGTCATCGCGGTTCACATAGACTCTGCGTCCGGGCTTGCTGATGCGCTTCATCTTCCGAATCGCCGCCTGCCGATCATTGACGTATTTCAACGTAATCGTGATGGACTTGAACGGCTCCCCCTCCTCCACCTTGTAGGCCGAGATAAAGCCTTCTTCCCGCAGTATCTTGGAAAGCGACTCCTTAACCTTCGAATGGGGAAGGTTAAGTGTCTCGTGCATCGCCATCTGTGCGTTGCGAATCCGAGTCAGGAAGTCCGCGATTGGATCAGTCACTGGCATTTCGTATCTATCTCCTCAATTCCCTTACGCGTCTGTGCCTAACAGTTCAACGCAGGGCTTAACAACCCCGGATCGAACCTACCAACTCGCTTTCGTGATGCCCGGGATCTCTCCCCGAAGGGCAAGTTCACGAAAACAGATTCGGCAGAGTTGGAACTTCCGCAAATACCCTCTCGGCCGCCCACAACGCCGGCAGCGTGTATACGCGCGACTTGAAAACTTCGGTTTCCTCTTCTGTTTAGCGATCAGTGATTTTTTGGCCATTCGAATCTCGTCTAAATAGCGACCGCCTTCTGCTGATCTTCCCGTTTCTCGAAAGGCATGCCCATCTGAGCGAGCAGAAAACGCCCCTCTTCGTCAGTCCGTGCTGTCGTCGCAATAGTGATATTCATCCCGTACATTCGCTCTATTTTGCCTACGTCCAATTCAGAAAAGATCAGCTGCTCACGGATTCCCAGAGTGTAGTTCCCTCTCCCATCAAAGGACTTCAGCGGAACGCCCCGGAAATCTCTGACACGGGCAAGTGCGATATTCAAAAGGCGATCCAGAAACTCATACATCCGATCACGCCGCAGAGTCACCATGACACCGATCGGCATGCCGGCACGAAGTTTAAAGCCCGCAATCGCCTTTCTGGCCTTCTTGATGATCGGCTTCTGTCCCGTAATTGCGCCAACCTGTTCACTTACCGAATCAAGGAGGCGGGGATTCAGAGTTGCCTCTCCCACACCCACATTGATGACGATCTTGGTGATCTTGGGAACTGCCATCCGGTTGCTGTACTTGAACTCCTTGGTCAGCGCCGGAACAACTTCCTTTTCGTATTTTTCTTTCAGTCTCGCCATTTTCTCACTCTATTTATCGATGGTTCCATCGCACGCCTTACAGACGCGCACTTTTTTCCCATCCGAAAGAAACTGAATTCCTACCCTCACCGGCTGATCACACTCAGGGCAAATCACTTGCAGATTCGAAACATGAATCGACCCTTCCCTTTCCACAACTCCACCCTGAATATTCTTCTGAGGATTTGGGCGGGTATGCCGCCGAATCGTATTCACGTTCTCCACGATGGCACGATTCCTCTGCGGAAACACCCTCAGGACTCGTCCCGTCTTGCCCTGGTCCTTACCAGCCAATACCTTTACCTGATCATTCTTTCTAACGTGCAACATTTCTATACCCTGCTATAGCACTTCCGGAGCCAGCGAAACGATCCGCATGAACCGCTTCTCCCTCAATTCTCGGGCGACAGGACCGAAGACGCGAGTGCCGATCGGTTCTCGTTGGTTATTGATCAACACCGCTGCATTCTCGTCAAACCGTATATAGGTACCGTCCGCCCGACGGCTTCCCCTGCGCATCCTCACCACAACAGCTCTGACGACTTCGCCCTTCTTCACCGTTCCATCGGGAGTAGCTTCCTTCACAGATGCGGTGATGATGTCACCGAGTCCGGCGTGTCTGCCTACGTCCCCACCCAGTGGCGAAATACAGGCCAGTTTTCGGGCTCCGGAATTATCAGCCACGTTAAGAACGGTCCTCATCTGAATCATAACGGACTATCCTTTCGCCTTCTCCAGGACCTCTATCAGCATCCAGCGTTTGCGCCGGCTGAGAGGTCTACACACTTCTATTTTCACCTTGTCTCCGGCCTGGCACTCATTCTTCTCGTCATGAGCCATGAACTTGCTCGTTCGCCGAATCGTCTTCTTGTACAACGGATGTCGGACGAGACGATCGACAGCCACCACTATCGACTTGTCCATGGCCGCCGAAACCACTCGTCCAACCTTGGTACTCCTTGGGGTTTTCTGAGACTGCTTCACATCAGCCATTGTTCTTTTCCTTTTCAGTCAGAACCGTCTTCGCTCTTGCCAAATCTTTCCGGATCTCTCGGATCTTACTGACGTTATCCAGCTGTCCCGTTGCCTTCTGCAATCGCAACTGAAAGAGCTGCTTTGACATTTCGAACGCCTCCTCCGAGAGCTCAACCACCGACATTTCTCGCAGCTTCGATGCTTTCATCACTCACCAAACCGGGTTACAAACTTCGTTTTAATTGGCAACTTGTGGGAAGCTAACCGCATAGCCTCCCGCGCCAACTCCATGGGCACTCCCTCGAGCTCATACAAAATGCGACCAGGCTTCACCACAGCTACCCAGCCTTCGGGAGCTCCCTTCCCTTTTCCCATTCGAGTTTCAGCAGGCTTCTTACTGATCGGCTTGTCGGGGAAAATCCGAATCCAGAGTTTTCCTCCGCGCTTGGTATGGCGTGTTATGGCAATACGCGCCGCTTCGATCTGCCTATTCGAAATCCAACCGGGCTCCAGCGCCTTCAAACCACAATTGCCGAAATCGACACTGCTGCCGGCCAGGGCCTTGCCCTTCATTCGTCCTTTCTGCCGCCTTCTATACTTAACCTTCTTCGGCATCAACATGGTTCTGTGTCTCCACTACCGTCCCGTCTGTTTATCTTCAAAAATATCGCCGTGATAGATCCACGCCTTTACGCCAATAACACCGTAAGTGGTGAAGGCCTCGGCAAAGCCGTAGTCGATGTCCCCGCGCAGGGTATGCAGGGGCAGCCGCCCATGCAGGTACCATTCAGATCGAGCGATTTCGGCCCCGTTCAAGCGACCCGAGCAATTCACTCTGATACCGCCGGCGCCAAATCGCTGAGCCGTATCTACCGCCCTTCTCATCGCTCGCCGAAAAGCGATCCGCTTTTCGAGTTGCTGAGCGATATTCTCTGCCACCAACTGAGCATCCAGTTCAGGCTTGTGGACTTCTTGTATGTTGACGAAGACCTCACGGCCGGTCTCGGCCTGCAGGTCACTCTTCAACTTCTCGATCTCGCTCCCCTTCCGCCCAATAATGATCCCAGGGCGTGAAGTGAAAATTATGACGGTCAGCTTGTTCGCTGCACGTTCCAACTCAATCTTGGATATTCCTGCGTGATAAAAACGCTTTTTCAACATTCCCTTGATCTTCAGATCTTCATGAAGAAG
>JAUVSF010000365.1 GCA_030597245.1 Acidobacteriota bacterium | reverse complement strand
GTCGTCGCTCCCGACGTTTGCATCACGCGTGTCTGCATTCACATCCAGACGACCATCTTCCACGTTGCGGAAAAAAACCTGCAGTATTCTCCCGTCGTGCACCCATTTCACTTCCGTCGGATACCGGGCAGGTCGTGGGCGAGACTCATTTCGGGGGAGTTCGAACCCGGGGATATCGTCCCAGAGCGAGCCGCTCCATGAGATGTCAAGAGGGGGGACCTTCTGCACCCTTCCCACTTCCAGTGGAGGGCCTGCGTTCCCAACCTGGGGAGGGGCGTAAACCGCCGCTTTCGTTTCGCCGGCCCTTGCGTTATCCGCGTAATCTCCAATAGGGAATACGTACTCAGAGGTTTGCCAGCGGAATTCCGGCGCTAAGGGCCTGGCGCATCGAATCCTTACGACAGAAAAGTGAATGTCGCGGGGTATGCCCGACAGACCCAACTCCCGCAAGGGAACCCCGATTTCAACACTCCAGCCTTCAGGGGAAATCGTTGCAGCTCCCTGTATCTCACTCTGAGAGACAGGGAGGCCGTCACGCTCCACGCGAATTGCGCCCCAAGCGTTCAGGGTGATTTCAAGCAGCGACGAGACCTCAGAATCAGATGTTTCACGGATTTGGAACCGAATCCGATCCTCAACTGCCGGTGATGTCAAAGCATACTTTTCCCATGTCGGGTTGTATCCGATCGACCGGGCTTGGACCTTGCCTCCGGGCTCCGGGAGAAAGGAGCCCAGACACAGCTGAGAATGTCTCATCAGGACCCGAACCGTTCCCCCAAGATCTTCCGGAACCCCCTCGAGAGAGGGAGTGAACTCGAGCTGCTCTGCCTCCAGCCAAAGCACGTCACTGAGTTCACCGTCAATAATCCAGTCGGCACTTGTCTCGGGGATTCGTAGCGACCTTGATACCGGATTCTGACTCCCGGCAGCCAGGGGAGACGAAGTCAATAGAGAGACTCCAAGGATCCATGTGATCACCGCTGAAACTGTCCTTCTTTGACAATATCCACTCATGATTGGCCTCCTGCATCGTCTGCGTTGCCTCGAGCTGACGCCTTGTCCCGCTCCCAACAAACGCCCCTGTATTTATAGACGGGTGTTCTCAGCTAAGCAAGAAGCTTGCTTTTTGGGTCCCACTCGGAATGACCCGAACGGCAATTTCTTCGCTACATTTCCCCCTCTTATCTTTGCACCAAATGGGATTCGTGTCCCAAACCTCGAGAAACGATCAAAGCTGGTGCGACAAGATGGGGTTTCGTGTTGAAACTGTTGGTGTAAAGGGTCTCTGCTATAATTCCTCTGTCTGGGAATCTGTGCTGCGGAGCAGCCGTGTCACCCTCGATGATCTTCGTGGAGTTTTCCCTGGCCGGCAAATACGACGGGCAGATATTGCGGAAAGCAGAATCTTGACTGAGGGGTAAAACAATGTCGAGATCGATGTTTCTAACCTTGGTTCCAGTCTTTGTCTTGGCGGGCCTGAGCGCCTGTGGAGTTCAGAAGGAGACTGAAAGCGGGGCTTTTCAGGCATGGGTAGCCGATCCTCACCATCGGGTCTATTACGGGAGTTTCGGGAGAGATCTGCAGGCGAGAGAGATTAGAACGGAAGCGGCCCGGAATGAACAGGTCATGGTCCAGTTGGCCGTGAAAAGCTCTCTTCGGATGCAGGGTCTGGCGGTGAAGGTAACGGATCTGGAAGGAGTTGGAGGTCGAATAGCCGGGGAATCCATTCGAGTTCGCTATCCCGATTTCCTTCCGGTCGATGAGAACGGCCAGTGGACACCAGATCCGTTGCGACCAGCCTCACGTTTCGATCTGGAAATCAACCAGGCACAACCGATCTGGCTGGATTTCCGGGTGCCGGTGGATATCGGCGCGGGTCTGGGTGAAGGATCCTTGATGGTGACCCGGGGCGGAGACTTATTGGCCGAATTTCATCTCGTGGTGGAGGTGTTGGATTTTACGCTTCCGCCGATTCATGAGGACCACTTCTACTTCAACATTCTCATGGATCTGGGTTCTATTGCTCGGCAGCATAAGGTGGAACGCTGGTCGGAGGAACACTGGGAGCTCATTGAGAAGTATGTGGAGAACTGGGCCCAACACAGCCAGGATGCCGTTACTGTGTTCCTGGTTGAGGATCCCTGGGAAGGCGACACGGGATTTCCGGTGGCGGGTGTGCTGATCTGGAAACTACCGGGTTCCTGGGAAGCGTTGGGCGACCCACGGTTTGAGCTTGACTACAGTCACTTTGACCGCTTTGTACAGATGTGTCTGGATGCAGGAATTGACGAGAATATCCAGTGTTGGTCACCGGTGATGATGCCTCACCGGGATTACAGTGTCATCACGTACGAGGATATGGAAAGTGGTGAGGTACGGAAACTCCGGATCGAAGCGGGAAGCTCCGAGTATGAACGGGTGTGGAGCCAGTTTGCCGAGAGCTTTGAAGATCATCTGCGCCGGAAGGGCTGGCTTGAACTGGCTACGGTGGGACTGGATGAAATCAGCACCGAAAACCTGGATAAGATCGTTCCTGTTTTTCGGAGGATTGCGCCGGACCTGCAGTTGATGGTCAGCGGCGGAGACGAAGACGGAAAGTATAGCGACCTGTCCTCGGAGATGGCTTTTTACTACGGGTACATTGATTCCGAAGTGCCTTTTCCGGATATCTCAAAGCGGCGCAGTGAGGGAAAGAGAACGCTTCTCTATACGGCGGTTAGACCTCTCTATCCCAACACCTTTCTTTTTTCAGAACCGCTGGAGAGTCGGATGCTGCCCTGGCTGGTATGGAAGTATGATTTCGACGGATACATCCGCTGGGCCTGGAATTTCTGGGTAGATGGATTCTGGGAACAACCGCTCCACAAGTGGCGTTCCGGCGACATGTTCTTTGTGTATCCCGGAGAGGACGGACCACTGGACAGTATCCGCACGGAGATGTTTCTGAAAGGCGCACAGGATTACGAATGTCTATGGTTGATTCGAGAGAAGCTGGAACGGTTGCGTGAAGAAGGCCGTTCGGACGAAGTCAAGAAGATCGAGGTGCAAGTTACCAAGGCCATAGAACTGGCGACCCAGCAGGTCGATCCTGTGCAGCCCTATCGACCTCGAGTATCCGACCTTGCCGAGGCCCGGCGAATTCTCAACAGGATCCTGGTTGACTGATTTCAACTCGCCACCGAGCGGACCTTCGCCTCACCGATCAAACCGGCATTCCCTTGTCCGATATCTTATATTCGCCGATCGACAGACAGGGTGAGTTAATCTCCGTCACCTGGGGACGGAGAGCCATTGTTCGATCAGGGTCGATGGAGACTCGAAAGTCTCGAGCTGATGAATTCCGAGCATCTTCTCCGCCCCCTGCAATCGGTAAGAATCCCGAACAACCTTGAAGTCGGTTTCCCGGAGCAACCGGCCGGCCGGCCGGGACAACTGATCCCGAGGGGTGACGACCAGCAGCGGACGGGGGGCAAGAGAGGCTTCCAAATCAGGCAGGTCGTAGGCGGTCAGAGCGTTTGCTATCACCTCGGCAGGTGAGACGGTGTAGAAGCGATTCATAACAAAGGCCCGAAAGGAGACTAGAGGCTCTAGAAGAGCGACTCTCTTGATACGCGGATCAAAAGCGGCTGCATGAATCAGCGCCGAGCACATCTCACCCTTGGCGATAGCGAAAATCTGTTCCTGGTTGATGTCAGCTCGAGATTCCAGATACTGCACACATCGGATGATCTCTGCAGCTCGTATGCCAACTACACTTCTACCGATCTGCATTGCTAGAAACGTAACGGCGTTGTTCACAGACCCGAGTTCTCCGCTGCCCGATAAGTCGGGGGCCAGGACCGCAAAGCCACGCCGGACCAGATTCTCCATTTCTCCGCCCGGCTCGGCCGCCGTTGCCTTTCCGTCCGGATGTAAGTAGATGATTGCCGGGGGCTTGGAGACGTCGTTGGGCTTGAGGAAAAGGAACGGGAGGACAGCCTCATCCTCTCCGGAAATGGCGTACCTTTCTATGGAATAGCCGGTTCGCCGATAGCTGCCGCTATAAACGACTTCCGACTGGGATTGGGGGGGCAGGTACCCGGAGATCTCCTGAGCTCTCTTCTTTACTCGATTTAAGTGCGTGGACAAGGTTCGTCGAGTACGATTGAGGTCTGCGATGAGTTTCTCGGACTGGACACGGTTGATGGAATAGACCGTTTCTCCACCCAGTGAGTCACTGACTTGTCCGGTCACGGTGACTCTGAGTTCATCCCTGCCGAGAGGCTGGACTCTCATTTCACTCGGATCACCCGGCCGGTTCAAGTGCTCTTGAAAGAAGGAATAGATGGCTTCACGGTTCTTTTGTGTATAACCATGGACGTAGTCGTCTTCGACAAGCGTGAGGTTCCCTTCCGCACCGAAAGCACGATATGCTCTCTTGGCTTCGGCAACTGTCTCCCGGGCTCCCTGAATGCTGAAGAAATCCCTGGTCGTCGCAACGACCAGGGTCGGTTTCGGTGCTCGGACCTCCAGAAAGTCCGCATGGTCGATCCCATGGGCGAGGCCACCGTTGATATTTTGTTCCGCATCCTGAGGACCAATGGATTCGAAGAGCCGTCTTAACCCGCAAATATAGTTGGCTGGAGCAGAGGCGAGAACGCGGTCGTCGAGAGCGGCAATGTAGCTGGTCTGAGTTCCACCTCCCGAAATCCCGGTCACACCGATTCTGTTCGGATCTACTTCCGGACGAGACACTAGGTAGTCGATGGCTCGGATACCATCCCAGGTGAAGTAGCGGGCTGCTGAGCTTCCGGTGACGAAGCACTGTTTGCCGAAATAAGAATGCTCCGTAGTCGGCCCGCCGACCACGGAACGTCCCTGGTCTGAATCGTAATATTGCAGCCTCTCTCCCTGACCGATAGGGTCTATTGCAAAGACGATAAAACCTTTGAGAACAAGGTTGAGAATGAGCCGTTGATAACTCGGAGAACGGAACGCGATGCCCGTGTGGCCTATCACGTTAAGGATCGCCGGCGTCTTTCCCGACAAGTCGGCAGGGATAAAAAGACAGCCGGTAACATAGAACTCCGGGAGGGATTCGAAGATGATTTTCTCAACGCGAAACCGGCTTTTTATTACAGTGCCAACAACCTTCGCATTGAGGGGACGCTTATCGGGAAATGGACCGATAACCTGATGGAGGATATGCCTTACCTGGGCTTGACGGAGCCGCCATTCCTCGGCGCTTCTCAAGGATCGAATCTCTTCCTCCCGGCCCGCCACCTGCCGAAGGGCTAATGTGTTCAAATGATGCTGCAGGAGATTGGATGAATCCGACCAACGCACCCATTTTGCCAGGATTGAGAGGTCTTCTTCCTGACCTGAGACAATACTCGTCACGAGCGG
>JAUVSF010000271.1 GCA_030597245.1 Acidobacteriota bacterium | reverse complement strand
GTAAATCCCCCAGCTGAGGAACCTCAGCGTGGCGATTCGTTGACCGGTGGTCGAGAAGACGGAGGACCGATTTCTCGAGTGCGGGATCTTTCGCCATAGTTTTGCCCGCGTATAGACACAATTGACACATGCATATTCACGTGTCATAATCACTGTCATGCAAAAAGTTAACGCGCTCCAACTCCGTCAAAGCCTGGGAAAGATCCTGGCGAAAATGCAAGAGACAGGTGAACCCATCCTTCTGGAAAAGGGGCGCCGGCCCGTAGCGGTCCTCATCAGTATAGAGGAGTATCAAAAGCGTTTTGTGGACTTCGAGGCGGACCAACGACGGCGCGAGCTAGTGGAGAAGATACGCTCTGCCGATCTTCCTCTTCCCGAAGGCAAATCGTCCCTGGATTTGATCCGGGAGATACGATCGTGAGCCTGAAGATCATCGACGCTTCGGTTGCGGTCAAGTGGTTTGTCCGTGAGGAGGCGGGAAAGCAGGCGGCTATGGGTCTTCTGGATGAGATCGAGTCTTCACCCGCCGGTTTTGCAGTCCCCGAGCTGTTTTTCAACGAGATGCTGTCGGTACTTTGCCGACTGCTCGCTTCTCCCGAGGAAGTGATCGATTATATGAATGCGTTGCAGGACCTTGGCCTACACCGAATCGGTAATGGACGGGAGTTGATCACGGCTGCAGCGGATCTAGCCAAAACACATTCAATCACGGGATACGATGCGGTGTGTGCAGCTTGTGCAAAACTGAGCGGCGGGGTATGGATCACCGCCGACCAAAATGCACATGATCGACTGTCGTCGATGCGGCTCTCGAGTATATTGACCGGCCTCGATAAGTAGCGTTAGTAAAGTCAATTTCCAGCCTCATTTTGGTTGCACCGGAGACCACCTCTCGACCGGCCTTCAGTCTCCTTTCTGCTGATTCTGCCTCCAACCGATCCACCCATCCGCTCTTTTCAAGCCTTCCTCGCCAGACCCGCTCAGATAAACTGGGGCTTGCCAAAAAGCAAATTCCTATCGCTCGCGCATGTTTGAGCCGGCAAAAGGGTAGCGTGAAAAAGAGTAGTATCCCGGTAGAGGTAGCAGGAGCGCCAGGGTTAGGTGTGCGATTCGCTTTCAGCGTGCCTTGCACTCCAGGAGTGGAGTTTTTTACCGATTACACAAACGGAAATCGTAAAAAGGGAGACAAATATGTTCAACGGAGTTGTCAAAGGACCGGGTCTGTTCGCAATCCTGCTGGCTCTGGCTGTTGCGGTTCCGGCCAGTGTGACGGCCGAAATAATCCTGCGCGAGGATTTTGAGGACCTCTCGCTGGAGGGCAAGTGGGAAAAGCTGTCCGGGGACACCACTGAAGCCAATTTCGAGACGCGGCCCGAGCATGTGCGCTCGGGGAAAGCATCTTACCGGATCACCGCCCTGGCGCCGGAGGGCGAAGCCTACCAGATCCACGGCTACCAGTACAGGGAGGCTGACAGTTGGATCCGTACCTGGTTCCTGCCCGGCTTCGACCAGGTTTACGTGCGCTGGTACGCAAAGTGCGCCGATGATTTCCGTCAGGGCCGCCAGATGCACTGGTGCGGCCTGCGCGGCTGCCGCACGGACAATCCGAACTCAGGATTCGGCAGGGCCGGCGAGCGTCCCACCGGCACGGACCGGTTCACCACCAGCGTGGAGCCGGCATTCACCGAGGGGCGCGAGCCGCCGGGGCAGATGTGTTTCTACTCCTACTGGCCGGAGATGAAACAGTCGGGCGACGGCAAGTACTGGGGCAACCGGTTCAGTGCCGACCCGCCGTTCTTCCTCGAGCGCGGCCGCTGGTACTGCTTCGAGATGATGGTAAAGTTGAACGAGCCGGGCCAACGCGACGGGGAACAGGCGCTGTGGGTGGATGGGCGGAAAATAATCCACGAGAAAAACTTCCGCTGGCGCGACTCGGAAATCCTCAAGCTGAACCTCTGGAAATTCGGCCTCTATATCCACTACTCGGAGCAGGACTGCACCTACTGGGTGGATGACCTGGTGATTGGCACCGACTACGTGGGACCGGAGGACTGAAATGCGGCGGAGGCAGGCGGTAACGGACCGAATGGAGAGCGCCGGTTAATCCTTGCCGGGAAAGCTCCTCTACAGCGAATCCGCGATCGGCGGGGCAGTGCGCAAACTCGCCGAAGAGATAAGCGCCAGGCTCATTGACGCAGCGCCGACCTTCCTGATCCTGCTCAAGGGTGCGGCCCGGTTCGGCGGGAGAAGTTAGGGGAAGTAAGGGACACTGTCTTCTCTTCCGCGTTACCCACAGGGTCACTTCAGAGCCCGGAGCGTGCAAAGGTGTTTCTGTCTAACGAAAGCGGCTCCGGAGACTCTCTCAACTAGTTCTAAAGCAGTGCCTGGATCTTGCCCAGCAAACGTTTGAACTCTACGGGTTTAGTGTCGTAATCGTCACAGCCGGCAGCCAGGGCCTTCTCACGATCTCCCGCCATGGCGTGGGCTGTCAAGGCGATCACCGGAATGGACTTCGTGTCATCGCTGTCCTTGATTTGTCGAGTGGCTTCGTAACCGTTAATCACGGGAAGGCTGACGTCCATCAGGATCAAATCCGGTTGCATCGATACTGCCATCGACACACCTTCCTGGCCGTTTACCGCCATCTCCACATCGAAGCCTTTTCGCTTCAACCGGCGGGACAGCATGTCGCGATTCATCTCGTTATCTTCCACTAATAGAACCCTTGTCAAACTGTTCTCTCCCACCTGGTTGATGAATCCGTCAGAAATTGTTGAACCTTCTCAATCCAACGCCCCGGTCCTGTGAGGTGCTAGCGGCTCAGGTCTTTGGGTATATCCCCACTGGTATCTCTGCCTTTAGTCAGTTGAGCAAGATCCACCCCGGCAACGTCCTTCATCTGTTCAAGCATGACGACCGCTGCGTTGGTGAGGTTCCGGACGTGGCTGGATAGACCGGACCCTTCCCCGCCGTCCAGAACCGTGAGCTTGTCGACATGGAGGTTATCGGCAACGACTCTGGTGACCTTATCCAGAAGTTCAGGCATCATTTGGATCAGAAACAGGTCTTTGGTATTGCCGTCAAGCCACTGGGCCCGCATGAGTTCCACCGCCTCCGCCGTTGCGCGGCCATTCTCCAGGATCCCCGCTGATTCGCCCGCGGCTCTCAGTTCCATGGCCTGTTTGCCTGCCCTGGCCGGGATTACCGTGTCGGCCTCTTCTCGCTTGGTCTTGAGTTCGATGCGTTTGGTCTCCAGTTCTACTTCTTCTTCAGCCCGGGCGATCTTACCAGCCACCTTGGACTTCTCCTGGGCCTGGTTGGTTGCCGCTTCAAGCTCTGCCCGATGAACTTCGAGAGCATTCTCTTTCTGGACAATGGACATTTCGACTTGGATCTCCGCCTCGCGTCCGAGCTGTTTCTGAGCTGCCGCCACCTGACGAGATTCTGCATTCGCTTCCGCTTCCGCGATCTGAGCATCCCGCCGGACTACCGCATTGCGTTTTCGACCAATGGCATCCATATACCCTTGATCATCAGAAATACTCTGGATTTGGAAAAAGTCCAGGACAATCCCCAAACGGCTCAGATCTGTTCTGGCCCGCTCCGATACCTGATCGGCCAGCGCCAGCCGTTTCTCGTTGGCCTCCTCCGGTGTTACGCCGGCGATCACGCCACGAAGAGCACCCTCAAGGGTCTGCTGGGCACTTCGAACCATCGCGTCAGGGCTCTTGCCCAGAAACCTCGCAAGAGCATGCTCCATCCCTTCGGCAGAACGGCCGGCCAGCTTGACGTTGGCCCTTCCTTCGATGCTCACGGGAATCATGCCGGAACACATGGCCTTGCCCAGAGTGATTTCGATAGGAGTTGTCGTTAACGACAGGCGGGCCATCGACTCAATAAAGGGCCACTTAAAGCCCCGTCCACCGCGGATGACGCGGTAACCGATGACTGATCCGTCCGAGAGCTTTCTCTTCCGGCCGGCTAAGATGACAATCTCATTAGGCTGACAAATGACCATGTTGGCCTTAATGAAGATGATCAGTACTAGGAGCCCGAGAAAGCCCAGGCCGACTGCGATACCTATAAATTGCGCTTGATCCATGGATTTTCCTTTGCTATCACAAAACGCACCCTTCAGACACTGTAGTAAAGAGCGAACTCACCGGGATGGGGACGGAGGCGAATGTAGTCAATTTCTTGTTCTCGCTTGAGGTCTATCCAAGTCTGAACCAGGTCTGGAGGAAAGACCCCGTCCGAAATGAGAAAGTCATGGTCCTTTTCCAGGGCATCAATGGACTCTTCCAGTGACCCGGGTGTTCGAGCGATTGACTTCCCCTTTTCGGTATCCGCCAGTTCATAGATGTCTTCGTCGATTGGATCCGGAGGCTCGATCCCCCTGCGTACGCCGTCCAGGCCCGCCAGCAGTATCGCGGAGAAGGCCAGATAGGGATTACAGGAGGGGTCTGGTGTCCGAAACTCTATTCTTTTCGCCTTGGGACTGGTCGCGAACATGGGAATGCGGATGCAGGCGCTTCGATTTCTCTGGGAGTACACGAGATTCATTGGGGCCTCATACCCCGGTACCAACCTCCGGTAAGAGTTGGTTGTCGGTGCCGCGAAAGCGCAGAGTGCCGGAGCATGCTTCAGCACCCCCCCGATAAAGTGAATCGCCATCTCGCTGAGATCCGCGTAACGGTTGGCTTCATAAAACAGGTTTTTCCCGTCCTTCCATAGACTGACATGAACGTGCATGCCTGAGCCGTTTTCCTCAAAAAGGGGTTTGGGCATAAACGTTGCGGACTTGCCGTAGCGATGCGCTACATTCTTGATCACATGTTTAAACTTGATCGCATTGTCAGCTGTTTGCATCAACCGGCCGAACTTGAATCCGATCTCGTTCTGGCCCCCCGCCACTTCATGGTGGTGAAGATCGGTTTCTACGCCCGTCTGCTGGAGAACCGTGGACAGCTTTGAGCGGATATTCTGGTAAATGTCCACCGGACTTGCAGCAAAATAGGACTTTTTCTGTGCAGCTCGATGTGCCAGATTCGATCCGTTCTCCAAGCCACTGTTCCAGAACGCACCTTCGGCGTCCAGGAAGTAGAAGCCGTGCTGGGTCGTCTGATCGTAACGAACGTCGTCGAACAGGAAAAACTCGAGTTCGCACCCGAAAAAGACTTGATCAGCAAACCCTAGAGCCTGAGCCAGGCGTTCCGCTCGCCGGGCAACGCCTCGTGGATCCCGACTGTAGGGCTTGTAACCGCTCGGATCGACAATGTCGCAAAAGACGGAGAGTGTGGGGTCATCAAAGAAGGGGTCACGAAACAGCGAGCTTGCGTCCGGCAGGAGTTTCATGTCGCTCTCATTGATCTTCTGGAATCCTCTGACAGAAGATCCGTCAAAACCCAGTCCCTTGCTGAAAACGTCTTCTTCGACCTCTTCCACGGGATAAGTGATGTGCTGCAGCAGCCCAAAGAGATCAACGAACTTCATATCGACAAAGCGAATGTCCTCGTCTCGAATCCGCTGAAAGACATCGCGAGCCGTAGTGGTTCGGTTCCTACTCATCGGTCCTCCTACTGTACGGCCCTTTCGCCACGTTCTCCGGTTCGAACCACGACCACGTCGTGAATATCTGTGACGTAGACGATCCCGAATCCACCACTGTCCTGACCTCCCCGGACAATCGCATCCACTGCTCGGTCCACCATCTCTTCCTTCAGCATCACTTCGACACGCACTTTTTGGAAGAGAGAAACTTCGTAGGCGATTCCACGAAACGACCGGACCTCAGCACCCTCCGGAGCTGTCCCCAATACGTTGGTTGCCGTGAGGTGTTTAATCTGTGCATCGAACAGCGACTGTTTCACGGCAGGCAGTTGCTGGGGCTGAATGATAGCGACAACTAACTTCATCTTCTCGTTCCTTTAACTCACTCAGTCGTAAAGATCTGAAAACCGGAGTAGGACTCCATCCCGTGCTCTTCGATGTCCAGACCCTTCAGTTCGGTGTCCTCGGACACTCTCAAGCCGATCAAAGAATCAATGGCGCGGAAAATGATGATCATGGCCACGGCAGTGAATGCCAGGCAAGCGACCAGGCCCAGCGCCTGTATACCAAGAGGACCCAGGCCGCCACCGTAGAAGAGGCCATTAGATGGAGCTCCCAAAGCCTGTTGGCCGAAGATTCCAACCGCCAACGTGCCCCATATTCCACAGATTCCATGAACCGGGAAGGCTCCTACCGGATCGTCGATTCGCCAGCGGTTCAACCAGTCGACTCCAAAGATGACCAAAACGCCCGCTACCAGCCCAATGTAAATCGCTGTTCCGTCGCTTACAACGGCGCAAGGAGCCGTAATCCCGACCAGGCCGCCAAGGGCTCCGTTAAGTGACAGAGCTAAATCCGGCTTTCCGAATTTGATCCAGGCGGTAACCATGGCGGCAAGGGCTCCGACGGCAGCCGCCAGAGTGGTGTTCATGGCCACTCGCGCAACGACCTCCGGTTCGGACATTCCGAGGGTCGAACCCGCGTTGAATCCGTACCAGCCAAACCAGAGTATGAACACGCCGATGGTTACAAGAGGTAAGTTATGACCTCCAATCACCCTGGACGAGCCGTCGGGATTGAATCGGCCAATCCTTGGTCCCAGTAACTAAGCGGTCACCCGCGCTGTACTTCCGCCGACAGCGTGACCTCCGGTGGTTCCTGCGAACTCGTGGAAATTC
>JAUVSF010000444.1 GCA_030597245.1 Acidobacteriota bacterium | reverse complement strand
GATGCTTATCTTCCGGGAAGATGGCCTTCCAGGTCGTCATGACCCGCTTCATGACAAGCAAGATGCTTATCTTCCGGGAGGATGGCCTTCCAGGTCGTCATGACCCGCTTCATGACAAGCAAGATGCTTATCTTCCGGGAGGATGACCTTCCAGGTCGTCGATAAAGATCGAGGTGTTGAAGCAACGTGACAAACTGGTTAGTGCCGCCGCGGACTTATCCCTGCGAGGAGTCAACAACCTTTCCAGAAGATCAGAGCTGAATTCGTGCGTGGGCGAAAAGTGCGGAGAATCCATGTAATCGAGAAGGCTCTGCAGAAAGTGTCGTGCCGCGTGCCGGGTGTCTAGATCCTTTGAAAGTTCGTAGCCGCATACCAGCAAACGCCCATCCCCAACCCGCGCTTCGAAGACCTGACCCAAGAGCCGATTGTAATGGAAGTCGGGAATCGACTGGACGATCGGGCGATACCCTTTAGGAGCCTCATTCAACAAGAATGTAGTGGCGCCCTCAGTCAATTCGTACCACTGCCAGTCGCTGTGTCCCTGATTGGGAAATCCCTTCAAAGCCGGGTGATTCGGATCGCAAAGGATCCCGAGGGAGGAAAACTGGTTACCCCACCACCCGGCCGACCAATAGACCGACTCAAATCCCGTTTCTTCCGTGTACTCATTCTTAAGTCCATGGGCCAGCAGGAGAACACGCCGTCCGTTCTTCAGTGCATCATGGAGCGGTGCGTCGAAACGGTTGCTAATGATTATGTCCCCAGCGCCAGACGGTTCCTCAAGGGGAGGATAAACCCAGAGATTCCAGTCGTTGGACGACCGGCCTACTTCGACTCGGAGACTCAGTGCAGCGGCCGTCTCCACTCCTTTCAACGGCACGACCACCTTCCCGAGTGGGGTAATACGGCCAGTGGACACAGCTAACGGCCCCAGACTACCTTCTCCATGGATTTTCCCGGTGCTATCAACCAGCTTCCAGGTCGGTTGAACCTGGTGAAGATCAGATTCTCCAAAATGCGCAACCTCGAGAAGGGCTGAGAACTCCTCGCTTGAGCTCCAAACAAACTTGTCGAACCGGGCCAGAGCAACCGTTTCAGAAGCCCAGCGTCGGACCTCCTCTACCGAAACAACACCCTTGGATTCCCAGAACGGATCCAGGATTCCTACGAGTGCTTCGCTCTGACCGGTAAAGTCATTGAGCATCAGTAACTGGTAGCCGGCCGATTTGGGTGTCCTTAGAATGGCCTCATGTTCCGCCTTATACAGAACTTGCTGAAAGCGCGCAGAGCCAACTTCGAAGTCATCGGCCTGGTTGACCATACCTGACTCATCCAAGCTACGTTCAAGTCTTTTGTAATTATACGCTTTCAGCGGCCCGACGAACTTTGGCAGAAGCTTCGGGAAGTTCGGATAAACGGGTCGCTGTCCGGTTTCATGCGATACCAGGGGGAGTTCAATGGCCTGCACAGCCTCACCAAAATTCCAGTTCGTGTGGTTTGGGCCGACTCCCCGCGTCGGTGCCGGTTTCTTCTCGCCCCTTCGAACCAAGTGAGTAATCCAGTAATCGTCTGCTTCAACATGTTTGCGAGCAGTGGTGGCGGTGTAAAGGCGTCTTGGATCAAACGATTTTGCCTCTTCCAGCAGTTGGTTGACTAGACTCCAGTCGCTGCTCATCCCGAATTCGTTTCCCAGGCAGAAAAAGGTAAAGGACGGGTGGTTCCCATAACTCTCGAGAATGCGGCGAGTCTCTCGGCGCACAAACTCAGTGACTTCAGGATCATAGCCCAGGGTCTTTGGTTGGCTGCCCGTCTCCGTGGTCCAGTTATCCACCCAGAAAGCTGTTTCGGGGGCCAGGTAGATCCCCAGTTCGTCAGCGGCCTGAAACGCAGCTTCGGGGGGACACCAACTGTGGAACCGAACATGATTGAGGCCGTAATCCTTAATCGTCCGCAGTACCCTTAACCACTCATCCTTCGACATGGGGGGATGACCGGTTCGGGGGTACACAGCGCAGTCGAGCGTGCCGCGCAGGAAAATCCGTCTCCCATTGAGCTTGATATCTCGACCCTCGCGCTGAATAGTGCGAAATCCGAAAGTTTCACTCAGTTCGTGTTCGAAACGGGTGCCCCCCTCCTGCCGATAGCTTAGCGTCGCCTTAACCGTGTAAAGAGGCGTCGCAAATTCATCCCAGGGTTTCCCTTGCTGTTCCAAGGGAATAGTTCGATCCAGGCTTGATGTTCCCTCGTCAACCTGGGCATCTTCAACCCAGGAGCCCAGAATCTGACCGTTGCGATCTCTTACCAACAATTCAAGTTGAACGTTAACTGAGAGATCATAAGTATTTTGAATAAAAGATAAAACTCGAACTGAGTTTCGGGAGCTGTCCGGATGGATCTGTAGTGACTCGACAAAAGTGGGGGGCATCGCTTCCAGTTCAATCTTCCCCACAATTCCGTTCCAGCGGCTCTGTGTTTCCGGTCCATAGGAATGTCCGATGATCCCTATGTTGCGGACAAGTCCATTGTTGACGCGGATCGTGAGGCGATGAGGACCGGGTTCCAGTAATCCCAGGTCATAGCTGTGGGCTGTTGAGAGGCTGTCAACGCTGCCGACATAACGGTTGTCGATCCACACACTGGTCTCGCACACGGTTCGCTCCAGGGTGAGCCGCAGCCACAGGTCTCTCCATTTCTCGGGTACCACAATCTCGCGCTGGTACCAGACGTTGCCGACGAAGTACCAGTCGCGGAGCAGGTAACCCGCCTCGTCAAGCCTGAGTGGGAGATCAGTTCCCGGCCACCGCGTGCGCAGAAATTCTGCCGGATACGTCATCGAGGACTTGTCCAGCGGGTAACCTATCTGAGCTTGGTCCGTGGTTCCCGGCAATTTCAGCTTGTCGGGTCCGAGTTCGATAGCAAACCAGCGAAGTTGTGTTCCCCTGTTATTTGGATCGAGCCGGACACGCCATTTACCAGAAAGATCGCTCTTGAAAAGTCCCGAATCCTCTCTGGAAACTGCGTTGGCGGCAACACCCAAGTGACAGGACAGGCAAATGAGTAAGCAGGTTGGCCAATTCATACGATGCCCCACTTCCGTCTGATCCCGTTTCTGATCTCCACTCTCTCTTCTTCTCTCCTGACTACTGCCACCTCGAGAACCTTCTTTGGAGATCCTTCAGACTGTTCTGTCTCCCGTTTCGCCGGCGAACCACATCTTCAAAGCCATCCTTTGCCTGTTGATTCTAACCGGGACCATACATAAACTCACCACCCAGGCATCAAGGGTTTACCATAAACAGACCTCAGCGAGAACCATCTTCCTTTACCTTGTATCTTTCGCCGGACAAACGCCGAGGAGAAAAGAGCAGACTTAGGATCCGCTCCTCCGTTCGGACTTCAACCTTCAGCTTTGGGATTGGGTCCTTGGGTCTTGGGATTTGACCCTGGGGGTGGAAACCACTGCACAGGCAATACATAATGGTCAACACCAACGAGGAGAGCCACGATGAAGAACCCAAGGATAGCCGTCTTTGTTTCTGCCCTCTGTTTTGTGCTTCTGATCGCCTGCGGAGGAGATCCGAATAGGGAACTAGTGAGGAGTGTCGAAGCAGGTGATGTTTCGGCGGTTCGTGAGTGGCTGTCGGAAGGTGCCGATCCCGGCCTGCTGATTGCCGGGCGTAGGACTCTACTGATGCCGGCTGCAGAACGGGGCAACCTCGAAATTGTGGATGCACTTCTTGAAGCAGGGATTGACCTGAACGTGGCTGACAAGAACAGCAAGACGGCTTTGATGTGGGCGTCCGGGGCAGGACATACGGAGGTATCAAGGGAACTCCTCGAACGGGGGGCTGATGTTAGTGCCGAGGATAATAACGGCCTGTCAGTGCTGGGTTTTGCTGCTCAGAACGGCCACGCTCAGACGGTAGAGCTCTTGCTTTCGAGTGGCGCCGATGTGAACGCTAAGGACGGTAACGGGCGGACCCCCCTGATTCTTGCTGCTTCAAATGGCGATGCAGAGACGATCAGAACCCTGACAGCCGGCGGAGCTGAAGTTCAAGCCAAAGATGACGCGAACTGGCCGGCTCTGATGTGGGCTTCTCTGGGAGGTCATACAGAGGCGGTCACCTCACTCCTGGAGAGTGGGGCCCAGGTCAACGAGAAAGACGACGCGGGCCGGACCGCTTTGATGCAGGCTGCTTCGGATGGACATACGGAAACAGTGAAAGTCCTGCTAAGTAAACGAGCTGAGGTCCGAGAAAGCGATAACGAAGGCCGAACCGTTTTGATGCTTGCCGCGTCGAACGGCAGAACGGAAACGTTGGAGTTGTTACTATCTCGAGGTGCCGAAATCAACGTATGGGCTAATGATGGGCGTACAGCTCTGATGTGGGCGTCCGAGGGTGGCCATACGGACACCGTCAAAGCTCTCTTGAGTAGAAGAGCAAGCGTCAACTGGAAGGACGGCGATGGTTGGACAGCCCTGATTTGGGCTGTGGACAAGGGGCACACGGATACAGTC
>JAUVSF010000118.1 GCA_030597245.1 Acidobacteriota bacterium | reverse complement strand
TTAAGGCGTTTAGACCTTAGACTTTGTCACTTCGAGCTTGTTTCGAGCTTCGGATTTCGAACTTCGAGCTTGGTCTGTTGGGTTTGGGCAACAGACCCTGAAGCACCCGCCTCCGCATGATCCGCAAACCAAAGGGTTCAGCACGAATCGTATAGCAATCTTGCATTCCACCCAACAATTCAGCACGCGTGCGGAGGCACGACATTTCCTTGTGACGGCGTAGCTCGGAGAGCGAAGTCGCAAAGTTGGTCCATTACGCTAACCGCTGACCGGCTTCGCTTGATGACTCCCTCGTGGCTGCTGTTTGTCCTCTTGACAATCAACACACCATCTTGATGGTAGATCCCTCTTCTCCGATTACCGATGACCGATGACCGATTACCGGCATTTGCCACTGGCACCCGGTACTTCAACGGACTCAGGAACCTCAA
Organism: Acidobacteriota bacterium; assembly: GCA_030597245.1. GTDB lineage: Bacteria > Acidobacteriota > UBA6911 > RPQK01 > JAPXNP01 > JAUWTT01. Next base: position 10,606 of record JAUVSF010000118.1, on the reverse strand, counting down.
CAGCGCGAATCCCTCCATTTAGAATAACTCTCGACAGTCTTAGTTACATTAGTTAGTATTATTGAGAGGTTTAGTTACTTGGAAGTCTACTCAGCGGGACGCAGTTGGTGTCGATAGCCCAGACAGGGTAGCATTAGGTCGCTCCAAGTCGGATATAATGGTAAGACACTGCTTTTGAGACCAAGAGCTTATGCATTCAGATTTACAGTTCGAGAATATGGACTCATCGTCTGAGGCTGAACTCATCCGTAAGAAACGCGCTGAGCTTCTGCGGGAACAGGGTCTGGATCAAGCAGACCACTACAGGCGTTTGGAAGAGAAGCCGTTCACCAAGGCCCAGCGAGCTTCGACTACAATCGTCTTTGGCGGTCTGCCGGAGAATCATGAAGCCCTGATTAAGGCCGTTTTCCAGGGGGCGGGCTATCTTTTCGAGAACCTTCCGACGCCTACGAATGCAGCCTTTCAAGTCGGCAGAGAATATTGCAACAGCGGCCTCTGCAATCCAAGTTATTTCACCGCGGGAGCGTTGATACGCTTTCTCCAGTGTCTGGAAGCACAAGGCCTGACTCGAGAACAGGTAATTGATAAGTACGTCTATTTCACGGCGGCAGACTGTGGTCCCTGCAGGTTTGGAACTTATGAAGCCGAGTACCGCCGTGCGCTGTACGATGCCGGTTTCGGCGGTTTCAGAGTTATCACCTTTCAAAACAGCAACTTTATTGGAAAGGGGGCCAGTGAGCCCGGCCTGAAGTTCACTGCCGACATGGGCTGTGGAATTCTGAACGCCCTGATCCTGGGCGACCTGATTTATGAAGCCACTTACCAGATACGACCCTATGAGGTGATTCCAGGCGACACAGACCAGGCAATCGCCGACGTGGTTGAGGTACTTTCCACCCTCCTGCGAGAGCGAGAACACTTTGAGATACTGAAGTGGTCACCCGAATGGCTGGCCGGCAGACTGTCGCAGAAACCCAAACTCAAGGCCATCTTGGATAATATCGGGAAGTTCCGGGAACACCTGTACGGAAAGACCTTTCAGAAAACCCTGGCCCAGTGTGCTGACCGTTTGAATCAGGTGAAGGTTGATAGAACCCGGCCAAAACCGATTGTCAAGATCGTGGGCGAGTTCTTCTCGCATATATCGGAGGGCGACGCTAATTACCGGATGTTTTCCTTCCTGGAGAGAGAAGGAGCCGAGGTTGGAGTGGATACGGTCACCAATCTGGTCCTTTACTGGCTGCACAAAGCCAAGCTCGGCCAGATCCGACGAATCGGACTCGAGCCCCCTAATCCAGATCCCAGATGGTGGCAGGTGGGGAAGCATTTGAGCAACCAGCTCTCCTTTGTTAAGAAACCACTGCTCTTTACAGTTGCAGACCGAGTCTATTCGAGACAGTATCATCGGGTCGGAAGGAAATTGGGCGGGATTAGTCATGGGCTGGTGAAACAGGAGGTCTTCTCGCGGCTCGCAGCGCCCTATTACGATCCTCTAACCAGAGGCGGGGAAGGCCACCTCGAGGTCGCGAAGAGCATCTACTACACGCGAAACCGTCTTTGTCACATGGTTCTGAGTCTGAAGCCGTTCGGCTGTATGCCGTCCACCCAATCGGATGGGGTAATGGCGGCCGTAACGAGCCAGCATCACGATCTCCTCTTCGTCTCCGTTGAGACTTCCGGTGACGGAGAGATCAACGCCTTAAGCCGGGTTCAGATGGCACTCACCGATGCTCGAAAAAGAGCTAAGGAAGAGTTCCAGAAAGCAATTTAATTGACCGTAAAACGACTCGACGACATTCGTGACTACATTGCCGCTCGCCCAGAGCTTCAGCAGCCAAGTTACTCCTTTCCCCGGCATCAGGAGATGGCCGGTGTCGCCGCCAATTTTGTTCTCCATGTAAGCAGCCTGATGGCCCGGAAATAGGCGCCCGATAGACCAATGATCCAGTTGAAAGACTCCAACGACTACCTGATCGGGATGGACGTAGGATCCACAACCGTCAAGGCGGTTGTCCTGGACCGGAATTCAAATCGAATCGTCTGGCGCGATTACCAGCGCCACGAGGCACGGCAAGGACAGGAAGTGCTTGACTTCCTGTTGCGAATCGAGCGAGAAGTGGGCATATCAGAGCACAACGCTCGAATCTTCTTTACCGGTTCGGGAGGATCCGGCCTTGCCGAGTTTGTTGGAGGCCGTTTTGTCCAGGAAGTGCACGCCGTTTCCCTGACCGTCGAGCAACAGTTTCCCGATGTGTATTCGGTTATAGAGTTGGGTGGCCAGGACAGCAAGATCATCATCTTCAGAGATCAGACCGTCACCAAACAGCGCAAGAAGATCGCTACCATGAACGACAAGTGCGCCGGTGGCACGGGTGCCGTGCTGGACAAGATCGGCGCAAAATTGAATATCGCTCCAGAGGACCTTGCCGGAATGCGCTATTCCGGCGTCAGAATTCATCGTGTTGCTGGAAAGTGTGGAGTCTTTTCAGAGACCGACATCAACAGCCTGCAGAAACAGGGGATCCCGGAGGAGGAGTTGATGGCGTCTCTGTTCGAAGCGATCATCCTCCAGAATCTGACCGTGCTTACACGCGGAAACACTTTGCTCCCAAACGTACTGCTTTTGGGCGGACCCAACACATTCATCGTTGGCATGCAGGAGGCGTGGAGAGCGAACCTGCCCAACATGTGGGAAGAGCGCGGGGTAAAGATTCCCGAGAATGTTCCTTTGGAGGAGTTGATCCGTGCACCGGAAGATGGTCACTACTTTGGCAGTATGGGTGCTGCAGAGTTCGGGAAAGAACTCGAAGAGAGTATCGGAAGGTACTCCGGAGTTGAAAGGCTGAAAGAAAGACTTGACCGAGGGTCTTCCGACAAGCTTCGTTTTGCGATCCCGGGGCTACGGAGTTCGGACGAGGAACTGAAGGAGTTTCTTGAAGAGTTTACTCCGAGTCCGTTTATTCCGCCGGCCATGTTGACGGACTCGACCGTACCCTGTTTCCTGGGAATCGACGGAGGTTCGACGTCAACAAAAGGTGTTCTGCTCGGTGAAGACGGGTCGGTTCTCGCCAAAGCATACCACCTGTCCAAGGGCAACCCGATCCAGGACACGATCGAAATCGCAGATGAACTTCGGAGGGATTTCGAAGGCCGTGGTGCCAAGCCCGAAGTTCTCGGAGTTGCAACAACCGGGTACGCCAAAGATGTCCTGCAAAAGGTCCTCCGAGCGGATGCAGCCCTTGTAGAAACCGTAGCTCACGCCCGATCCGCACTCCAGATCTACGATGATGCTGACGTCATCCTTGATGTTGGAGGCCAGGACATCAAACTCATTATTCTCAAAGAAGGGCACGTCAAGGATTTCATGCTGAACACGCAGTGCTCAGCGGGCAACGGCTACTTTCTGCAATCGACTGTAGAAAGTCTGGGTTTCACTGTCGACCAGTATGCCGAGAAGGCCTTTTCTGCAGAGCAGATGCCTGAGTTCAGCTACGGATGTGCCATCTTTCTCCAGACTGATATCGTGAACTATCAGCGTCAGGGATGGACCCCGGAAGAACTCCTGGCGGGCCTGGCAGCGGTGCTTCCCAAGAACATTTGGCTCTATGTCGCGAAGATTCCAAACCTGACGAAACTGGGAAAGACATTCATTCTTCAGGGAGGAACCCAGCGAAATCTGGCTGCAGTGAAGGCACAAGTTGATTACATTCGGGCTCGTTTCGAGCGCTCGGATCGCGACCCTCAGATCATCGTTCACAAGCATTGTGGTGAGGCTGGAGCCATCGGTGCAGCCCTGGAGGCCTTGCGACTCTGGCAAGAAGGCCACCAGTCCCGGTTCATCGGACTCGAAGCGGTTGGGGGCATCAGCTATCACACGACTTCAAACGAAAAGACCCGTTGTAAGTTCTGTAAGAATCAGTGCCTCAGGACATTTGTCGATTATCGAGTCGAAGGTGTTGCACCGCTTAACGACAAACCGGTCAAATCAGAGGTTCCCTTGAAACCTGGTGAGGAGCGTTTGATCGTTTCCACGTGCGAGAAGGGTGCAGTCGAGGATGTCGATGAGTTGCGGGATATTCTGGCAGATTTGAAACAGACTCGTAAGAACAACCCTGATCTGATTCGGGTTGCCGCTCGTTCAGTGTGGCAATCCCCTCAGGCAAAATCAGTCGCAGACGAACTGCCGCGCTGGTCCCTTCGTCCCTCACTCCGAAAACGGGCCGAACTTATGAGAAGACGCTCAGAGGTCCGTGTGGGGATTCCCCGGGTTCTAAACCTGTACATCTATGCTCCGTTCTTTTCCGGATACCTGGAAAGCCTGGGTGTCCTTGCTGAAAACATCGTCTACTCGGACTACACAAACGACAAGATGTACCGGGAGGGTACGGGCCGAGGAGCGATTGATCCCTGCTTTCCATCGAAGGTGGTCATTGCCCACATCCATAATCTGATCTACAAGCAGCACAAGCGCAAACCCCTGAGTCACATCTTTCTCCCCATGCTGGATGTGTTGGATTCCCCTCTGGTGAACGCCAAAGGGACCAATGCCTGTGCCACGGTCATCGCGACTCCACAGGTGGCGAAGGCCGCTTTTACAAAAGAGAATAACGTCTTTGCCGATCATGGAATTGAATGGGTCAGCCCGTTTATCGACTTTGTGGACCGAGAACTGCTCGCTCGTCAGTTGCTTGAGGCCTGGGGAGAGGTCCTGGGTCTTTCTCCGGAAGAAAACGCAAGGGCGGTCCAGCAAGGCTTTGACGCCTTAACTAGATGGCGCACAGACATCCAGAAGAAAGCTCGCGATGTCATTGACATGCTGGAAAGGGAGAAGCGATTGGGAATACTGGCGCTGGGACGTCCCTACCATCATGATCCCGGCCTCAACCAGAATATTTTCGAAGAGTTTCAGAAGCTTGGATACCCGGTACTCTCCCAAAGTACCCTGCCCTTTCATGAAGATTTGCTCGATCGGCTTTTCGGGGAGGAAGTTGCAGCCGGGACGATGTCTCATCCTTTAGACATTACCGATGTCTGGAAGAGTCCCAGCGTTGCTTCTTCATCTCACAAGGTCTGGGCAGCGAAGTTTGTGGCACGACATCCCAATCTGATTGCCGTAGAGGTTTCGAATTTCAAGTGCGGACATGATGCGCCGATTTGCAGGGTAATCGAACAGATCATCGAGAAAGCAGGCCGTCCGTTCTTCAGTTTCAGAGACCTGGATGAGAACAAGCCAACCGGCTCTATTCGGCTGCGGATAGAGACCATTCATTACTTCCTGAAAAGGCACAGAGAAGAACTTCTTCGGCAGGAAGCCATCCATGAGAAGGTCGAAGAACAGCTGAAGGAATATAGCGCCACTCTTCATAGCGGAACGTAACCAGCCGACGCTTCTTGTTAGTTTCCTCAGTCGTCAGTTTGTCTGAACCACCGCCTAAATGGTTTAATGCTGTTTTCCGCCGAGGATTAGGTTTCAAGTTCAAATCCCAGTTATGAATATTTCAGTATGGGTGCACTGGCTCCCGATCGTCTATCTGATTATCCATACCCTGTTCGTCTTGAAGTCGAGACTTCCGTATCGTTCGCTGGCTCGAATTCTTTCGGTGAACCTCATCCTCACTGTCTACTTTCTGTTTTTAATCCTCCGCCCTGAGTTCTTCCTCGGTAATTCGTTTGCTGGATCGAAGATCCTCTTCCTGTGGAGCCCGGTCATCTTCTTCTGGTGGGCATATATGTGGTCAGGCCACATGTTAAGAGCCTTTCATCCGCCAACCTTCAGTTATGACACAGAGATCATAGCGTTCGAAGAAAAGTGGTTTGGGCAGCCCAGCCTGTGGTGGGCTCGAAAGGGTGCTCCCTGGGTGACCGAGTTGATGCAGTTCTTCTACTTCACTTATTTTTTTTACACCTTTGGGCTTGGATTATACCTTCACTACTACCAGCGGATAGACGACTTTCAGGCCATGACCTTCGCGACTGCTTTCGGGTATCTGATCTCCTACACTTTCTTTGCCATTACCCCAGCCAAAGGACCTCGGTGGGCACTGATCGAAGCGGGACTCCTCTCGCCTTCAGAACAGCGCCAGAAGGGCTACGCCTTCACTAGAATTGTCGAGGCGATCATGTACAACGACGTGGCACACAAGGGTGGAGCGATGCCCAGTGCGCACAGTTCGACGGCTGTGATCTTCCTCTTCTGGTGCTGGTGCATCTGGGGCTGGGAGGGAGGAATCCCTGCGCTTATCATCGCCGGGGGGATGTGGCTTGGCGCTGTCTATGGCCGATACCACTACCTTATCGACGTAATCATCGGGGCGTTGCTGGGAATCGTTTCACTGTTGGTAGCCGGATTCTTGTTCCAGTGAGTTGAGGTCTTAGCGAAGGAAACAGTATCCTTGGATCGCTGCTGGATCGAAAGTGACAAGCTGGATGCTTATCTTCCGGTGGGAGGATGACCTTCCAGGCCGTCGTGACCCGCTTCATGACAAGTTGGAAGCTTATCTTCCGGTGGGAGGATGACCTTCCAGGGCGTCGTGACCCGCTTCATGACAAGCAGGATGCTTATCCTACGGGAAGATGACCTTCCAGGTCGTCAGTCGGCATCGCTGCTGGATCATGCCGGCGCTAGTTCAGGGTTCCCCACCGCCAAAATCATCGAGACTAATTGCGCAAACAATGAGCACGTGAGTCTAGTGAATCCAGACAGACGTGCGAAGAAGACTGACTAATATGGACGAACCGAAAAGGGCTGTGAGACTACAAATCTGGACGGATACGTTAGTGGTTTGTTATCTCCTCATCACCGCTGTTGTCGTTTTCATTGAGAGAAGTACACTCGACAATTGGCCCACTTATCTCCTGGCCCACCTGGCCGCTGCTTTCCTGGTCTTTTCCCTGAGGTTTGCACCCTGGGAGTCGCAAAGCTGGTTTCGGTTTCTCAGAAGCTGGTACCCAGTACCGCTGATTCTGATCTTCTATAAGGAAGTGGAAGTCTTTGCAGCCGCGTTCGGGAACTGGAGTCTCACCGAGGTCATCCAGCATTGGGAGACGCTGTTGTTCAACGGCTATCCACACATATACCTCAGTGAGAAGCTGCCCTGGGTGTTCTTCTCCGAGTACCTTCATTTCTGTTACTTCTTCCACAACGTTCAGATACTCCTGATCGGCGGCTTGTTCTGGGTCTGGAATCGATTGGCGTTCTATGAGTTGATCTTCCTCATTACGACCACTCTCTGTTGCAGCTACCTGCTCTACATGTTCTTTCCAGTGGACAGTCCGTTCTACCTTGCACCAGATCTTGCCGAGCCTTTGACTGGGAATTTCTTCTATGAACTGGTGCATTTCGTGGCGGATCGAGGCGGGGCCAGAGGCGGAGCTTTCCCGAGCTCGCATGTTTCAGTTTCAGTTACCGTGTGGCTGGTTGTGTGGTTCCGAGCCCGTCGGTGGGCCTATCTGCTCACTCCGATTACCGTGGGCCTGATCTTCGCCACTGTTTACGGCCGCTTTCACTATGTTCTGGATTCGATTGTTGGTTTCGCCCTCGCGCTCTCGATCGCCGGAACCTATTTTTTCTTCTTTCACAAGCGCAGGTAATCGTAGCCGAGACGCCGACCGCTGTGACGGACATCACAAAACTTGTCAGTTCCCACTTCTACACTGTGAAGTTGGGAGTTCAGTCGATGAGCATCAGATTCGGGGCAATTCTCATCTTTGCAGCCTTCCTGACATCCCATGTGGGCTATGAACTCAGCGAGAGCAGTGCTGCGCAGGTGACGAGACTCCACCCATCTCAAGTCCAGGAAAAACCCACACTTGTAAGTAGAACCGTAGTCATATCGAAAGGACAACTACTTTCGGGTCCGAAAAACGTTGGACTCGATCCAAAAGTGAGGGAATATCAAGCCGCGGGACGTATTGAGTTTTCGTATGGAGTCGTGCTTCTGACTTCCTCGATACTGCTTCTTTCCGGCCTCATGCTGGTATGGCCATCCCCTCGATATGAAGCGGTCTAGGCGGGACAATTCGTAAGCTCACCACCAAGATGGTGTGTTGATTGTCAAGAGGAAAAACAGCAGCCGCGACGGAGTCATCAAACGGAGCCGGTCAGCGTTTAACGTAATGCGCCCAACCTTGCGACTTGGCTCTCCGAGCTACGCCGTCACAAGGAAAGGTCGTGCCTCCGCATGCGTGCTGAGTTGTTGGGTGGGATGCAAGATTGGTACACCATTCGTGCTGAACCCTTTGGTTTGCGGATCATGCGGAGGCGGGTGCTTCAGCTCCCGCGCATCTCTGGAAGCTGTGGAATCTCCTGACGTGCGGTTAGGAGGCGGGATTAACCACAAAAACACGAAGGACCCCGAGGGAAGTGCGAAGTTCGAAGTTCGAATTGCGAAGTTAGAACCACCACCATCAGGAACACCAAGAAGAAAGGGTTTCCCTTAAACAGACCCCAGCAGGTCTACCAGCAGTCAAGACTTGCGCGTATCCCCCAACTAAGGGATTCATTCATGCAACTCTGCCCGGGTGGCTTGAAGCATTTTCTCCAATGCCTCACGAGGCATACTTTCAACGATAGGCCGAATCATCCAGCCGAGTCCCCACGGAATCGTACGCGACAACGAGATGCTGTCACATTCCACCAGAACCCCGTCTTCCAACTGTTCGAGAGCCCAGTAGGCGTTAAGCCGCCACACAAAGCCGCTGTCCTTTCCGACCGGAAGTTCCTTCTCATCCTTCTTGCCGACCTTCCGCACCTCTGCAATTCGTGTACTGTGCGACAAGATATAGGAGCGACCGTCACTCCCCCGTAAAACCCTCGCCTCATGTTCGGTGTTCAACACTACGGTCAGGACTCTTTCCTTCTTCAGGCGCAGATACCCACGAACGTTGTCGCCCTGCCTGCTTATGAGCCTGGAATCTATTACCTCAGGGTACACGTCCTTGTGGCGGGCATAGTCAAATAAGAGATCAACCACTGCTTCAACCTTCGTGGCCGGAATGAACACCAATCCTTCCCAACCGTGAATGATGCCACCGGGAATCTCAGGAACACTCTCTATCTTGCGGATCAAAATCGTTCCGCTCCGTGCACTTGCCCTTTGTTGTTGGTCGTCCATCCAGAGACCAGGTGTTCCGCTCTCTATGCTCTGTACAAATTCTCGTTCCCACGATCCAACGTACCGATCAAACGCCTTGATGGTTTCGGGCTTCAGAGTAGTAGTGGGTTGAGCGTGAACCAAGACACCAGTCAGGAAGATCACGCAGAATGCCAGGACCGTGGTCGCAACCGAAACTCGGATTCTCATTCTTCTCCTGGTTCGTCTCTCAGCAAAACACTCACTCGACATCCATTGCGGCTGGAAGAGGGCACACAACTTGGTCCGTCCATCTCGCCCTCCCACCTCTAACTCCGAGTCACTTCTGGACCGGTGGATATTCTTTAAACAATTTCGCCAACCCCTTGTTGAGTTTCTTCTCCATCTTCTGTGGATCATCAATGACCGTACCAGTCACCGTACCGCGCCAGATCAGTTCTTTCTTCGAAGCCAGATACATGTCCAGAACCAGCGTGCCTTCAGTATAGGTACGCACCTGTGTGGTTGACGTGCTCATACCTCCACCATACCCGTGGCCCCAATACCAGCCACCTCCATACCCGTATCCGTAATGGGTGGTATCGATGACCGTTCGTTCGTTATTGTCCCCAAAATAGGTCACGACTACGTCGGGGTTCGAGTCGACTTTCTGAAGACCCTTCAACTCAAGCTGAGTATCAACGCCGGAAACAATTCTCTTGTGCTCCAGGTCCGAAATCTCCGAGTGGTCACGTCCCGCCCATTTGTAGGTTTTCACAGTCGAGAAATCGACATCGCGGTCCCAGTCCATCGTGGTCTTCAAGTCGCAGCCTGTCAGAAACAACAAGGGAATAAGGCAAACAAAAATCAATCCAAATCGACGCATCGGTTTTTCTCCTTAATGGGCTCCTTTGTCCAGGAAATGCTCGTCCGCCATGATCTCCGGCCGAGCGGCTCGGCCTTAAAGAGAAACATGAAAAGCACCTCGGGGGGCATCATACAACATTCTAGACTCAAGCGATCAGTGCAAGCCTCAGAATTTTCTGACCAAAGTCGGGGCCTGAATTCAGCTTGTCCTTCACTTGAACCAACCATCAAATCACGACTGCTCTAAACAACCCTGTTTCCTGAAACTCAGCCCCATTGTGTCTTTGTGTTTTAGTGGTTCAAACACTCAAGGCAGGTCGCCCGAGTCATTGCAGTTCCCACTACCGCTCCGATCCAAAAGCCCACCCCAGCATCAGCAATGGCACGAACAGTAGAAGACCGCTCATCCCGTCTCCGCCGCCGTCTTCGCCGGCGGTCCGCCCGGTTCAGGCAAATCCAGGGTGATCGTGTATTGCTCCCGCAGCCTCTGGATGAAAATCGCGTTCAGTTCGCGCCGACGAGCCGCTGTCCATTCCCTTATCACGATATCCCTTACTTCATCGAGCTCTCGTAATCGGCCTTCGCTGCGCTCCCGAACCAGGACAAGGTGGAAACCGTACCCGGATCGCAGTGGACCGGTCCAAGTGCCGACTGGTAGATCTTTTACT
>JAUVSF010000523.1 GCA_030597245.1 Acidobacteriota bacterium | reverse complement strand
GCCTTCACGCCAAGGCTGTGCGCCGCTTCTGTCGACTCCTCACCCTCGAGACCGACCAGCTGGACTCCAAGTTCCTCAAAAGTCAGCTTTTACTCATGAGCAATATCGCCGCCGGCTATCTCAAGCGGGTTCCTCATGCAGACTGGATGCAACTGCTCGAACTGGCTGCGGAAAAGCAAAGATATATCTGCGGCATCATCGAAAAAGAGACCGGGCCACGTCGCAAGCGATCGGCTCAAGAGGCCTACCAGCAGTTCGTCAAAACCGTCGTCAACCGGAAAGAGCCCCTGGCACTGGCAGGCTAAAGGTCGGATCCTCAAGCGGTGAACTTAAACTGCCAAAATTGCGAGCAGAATTTCTGAGACCGTGTACTAGTTGGTCTCTGACGTAGGCTAGAGACTCACCCTGCTGGATGAGTAACGTTGCGTATGAGTGCCTCAACTTGGAAGCGAATTACCCGAAGCCGGGCAGCCATTCTGTCACCCAGCCGTGAATAGCGCTCCCAATCCCCGTAGTTTTCACGGATGTGGGACGTATCCAGCCAAGTATAGAGTGAAGCTATCAACAACTTGAGGCAAACCCCGACTCTACAATGGACTACCGAGACGGAGGGGAGGGGGGCGGGGTTTGGCTCTTCCGCAGTGCTGGCCTGCAATTAAGTTTCCACAAAGCCCCGGCCCTGCTCTAGGTGCTCAGTAACTATTGGAAAAGGGTCAGGGGAGTGTCTCTGCGCCCCCCTATTGCCCTCACAGCAACAGAAGGTAACTTGGAAGAAACTATTGACTTTGGTGTCCAGTGTTCTGATGAAACTTATAACGACCTCCACACTTCCAAAATTTGGATTAACTGAAAGAGGAGATTCCTCATGACGCTAATCTCAATTCTGGAACCGTTGGTGGCCAAACTCGAATCCAATGAGCAGGGTGTGACCATAGTCGAATACGCGGTCATGCTGGTTCTTGTGGCCGTAGTCGTTATCATCGCCAATCCAGCTATCCAGACAGCTCTCTCGACATTGTTCTCGGGTATTTCGTCCTTCCTGATGACGGGTGCCTCAGGACTCAGCTGAGTTCAAAGCGCTCGTCTGCATCAGGTCGGCGGCCTTATCTCGGGGTTTCCCAGAGTCCCGTTGTGGAGTTTTTCCCAAAACGGGGGTCCGCCCTTCTTGAGTGTTGAGAGTTGCCAATCTTTAGCATCAGCCTGAAACGCTTTCTCAATTTCATTGGCGAGTGCAGCTGTGGCTGTTACTCCGGCATACGAGGCCCCAGGACAAGGCAATAACCCGGAACCCCGCAGCCGGACAGGCGGACAGTGTCGTAAAGCCCGCCCTTCGTTCGTGATGGTGAACTCAAAGTCGTCAAGGTCTTGATCCTCCTCCGCCAGGCTGGCGAGCCACTCGGTGAGTTCTTCATCGGTGAGTTCTATTTGGATCGTTGGTTCATTTATTGTTTGCCTCGTTCTTCATTTGTGCACACCTCGCAAAACTAACGACACTGGTCCCCACCGAAGAATTTCTCTCGGAAATTCCTCTTGCCACCGTTCAAGTCCTTTATTATCAAGTATGTAATATTAGATTTCCAACTATTGAGGGGGAACTGCATTATGCGTAAACTACTTGCTGGGTTCTTCTTGGCGCTTGGAGTACTCGGCCTGCTAGTGGCTTCAATCCAGGCACAGCCGAATCCGACAATTGTCACGATGGACGGTGTATTCGTAGGAATCATTGCCGTGGATGAGGATACCGGGATTACGTCCACTCACTTCTCCGACTTGGATCTCCTGCTCTGCTATTCGGGGTGCGGGGACTGTGCCGGGGTACAGGACGATGAGGAAATCCGTTATCACTCAGTTGAAACATTCTCCTCAAACCTCAACGTTTCGATTACCGGGCCCATTTACACGCTCGTCTCCCCCGATCCTGGGGCGTCCCAATTCTGCATCAATCTTGGATGGGGCAGACCTGATCTTTCATGGACCCAGAAGAATCACGGTAAGAACACCGAACGTCTGACTATCGGCGGTACGCTGGATACTCTTCCTTTCATCTGCGCCAGCGGTTATCTGGATTTCAACCTCGTGGTGAACCACAAAGGTATGAAAGGACCACGCGTCGAGTGCGTCGAACCTGACTAATCCGTATCCGAGGTGACGGGTGGAGCCCTGTGCTTCAGCCGTGCCTCCGCTCTTGCAGAGCCAGTTCTATAAGATCTCCTTTCAATCGCTTGCCAGGTCAAGCAAGTCGCCCAGGCACATCACAACGACCGGCATCTTGACGGCGGTCGACCCAGCAGCGAGCGAGCACCACCTTAGAGAATATTCTTGACATCGGAATGAGATGGTGTTGTGCTCTTAGGTAAGGTTCTTTAACCTCAACGGTTACTCTTCTAAAGAAGGAGGACAAAATGGCTACCGGAACCGTTATTGTCACGGTCACCAAAATCGGAGTTGGCCCCGATGAGGGCTACCGAGTCGAGGTGCAACCCTGGAAGGTGATACCAGCTGCCGCCCATAATTTCGATAGAATAGAGTGGGCTTTTTCGGGAGTGGGTGTTAAGTTCAATGAAGTCTCACTCGACTTCAAAACCAAAGACCACTTTGTTGATGCTATTGATGTTTCGGGTTCAGGGCCGTCTGAGCATTGGGTTCTGGGAGAGAATGTCGTGCCGCCTGCTTCGGCGAAGATAATTGGCTCAGACGTAAAGAACCCCAGTAACAAGAATGACGACTACCAATACATAGTCAACATCGAGGTTGTCAATGGCCCAAAGATCGAGGTTGACCCTGGCTACCGAGTCTGGCCTTGACGAACCCTCCCTGAGGGTCCTCACGGCCCTTCGCGGTCTTACTCGCATGACAGGGCGCGCACATTGCAGCCCAGTTGCTTGAATCCCAAAACAGGGTCGTATCTCCGCGATGCGGCTCGATATGGTCAACCATGCTCGCTGGAGTCGGTTTTCCCTGATGGAACCCGAACCGATAGCTACATACCGGATTAGCCGCCAGGAATGCCACTCTAGCTGCCCTCCATGCGCCGGTTGTATCCGCGCCGACTTGCTGATGGCCGAGCCTTGCCACTGAACCGGGGCTTCGTGTGCTTCTCGCAATAGCCACTGCTCACCAGGTTCGAGCAGTTTGGCGTAAGGCATGGTCTCTTTGGTGCGTAGGGCATTATTCCTCCTCGTTTGCAGAGTCTTGGGTTAGCAGAAGAGGACAAAACGCAAGGAGACCCACATGAACAAGACTGTTACTGCCTTCGTGATCCTGATTGGACTCTTTACCGTCACGGTCTGGGCCGAAGAACCCTGCGACTGCAAGTGTCCGGGAGGCTGTATCGACCGCCAAGCCGCCATCGACTACTTTGAGAACTACATCCAGGAGTATCCCGATCTGACCGAGCAGCAGATTGACGTGCTGCGCGTCCAGCAAGGATTGCAGAAAATGATCCTCAAAGGGGAGAAGCCCGAATGGTTCGAGAACATGGCCCGAGTTGCTGAACACGAGATGCAAGTCGTCTTCAGCTTCGAACAGGTGCTCATGATCTACGAAGAATTTCGATTACTCAAAAGGAAGTGTGACTGAACTACTCTCCTCACAGTTCCACTTCCGCCACGGTCCCGTATGCCAAAGCTCGGTATCGGGAGAGAGGAGATCCCAGGCTAGGTGCTGTAGAGAAGAATCGGGTAATCTAGGTCGATGAAGTTTTTGCGCGAACCTCTGGTTCATTTTCTTGCCATCGGTGCTGCGCTTTTCGCCCTGTCAGCTCTTGTGGAGAATTCCGGGCAGGTGGGAGATAAGGACATAGTGATTGGTGAAAGCCAGGTCCAGCGCCTTGTCGAAGGGTGGAAG